>NZ_DATHKG010000148.1:0-44657 GCF_035489435.1 Flavitalea sp. | reverse complement strand
AAAAGGGCCATACAGTACCAGACTCACCAGTGAACTCAAAAGGTCCATTGGGGTAAATGGTATCACTGCATGTGGCTTTTTCACAAAGTTATTAATAAGGTGATATCGATGAAACCGATCGAAGACTCACCACTCACAACTTTTTTCACGGTTCCGTTTGCGCGGACTTTTCATTCACCGCTACCAGGTCACCTAAGTCCACTGTTATCGGGATCAGCCCCAATTTCACCACGGCCTTGCGTCCTTTTATTTCAATAACCTCCCCTACCTGGTGATTCTTTTTCATCAGCACCTTCTGCCCTACCAGGATATCGGCCTCTGACTGCTCGTATTTTGAACTAATTTTTTTCTGGGCCTTATCGGTGGATTGCTGTTGTTTTTGTTTAAACAGCAGCATCTGGAGCTGTTTGATCAGTTCGTCTTTTTTATCCTGTCCCGAAGCTTTCCGCCAGTCAAAAACTATCTGCTTCAGTTTCCGCTCCATATCTTTCAGATAGGCCAGCCGATCCTCCGTGATTTTGTTTTGATGACGAAGCAGCTCCACCTGTTGATTGTGTTTTTCTTTGTTGATATAGACTTCCATCTCCTTACGCAGACGCTCGTTTTCCTTAACCTGTTTCTGCAGTTCCTTTTTTTCCTTATCGATAGTCTGCAGATCCTGTTCAGTCGTGTTAAGCAGTTTATCTAAACGGAAATGATCCTCTTCCACAAGCGCCCGGGCCCGGCTTATCAACTTGGGATCGAGACCAATTCTTTCTGCAATGGAAAATGTATATGAACTTCCTGGTTTCCCGATAATCAACCGGTACATCGGCAACAGATTTTTTTCATCAAATGCCATGGCGCCGTTCACGATCCCCGGCGTTTTGTTTGCCATTACCTTCAGGTTCAGATAGTGGGTGGTCACAATTCCATAAGAATGTTTTTTTACAAGCTCTTCCAGGATAACCTCTGCAAAGGCGCCCCCAAGGTTAGGATCACTACCACTTCCCAACTCATCGATAAAAAACAATGTCCTCCCGTTTGCTGTTTCCATGAAATACTTCATGTTTTTCAGGTGAGAACTATAGGTAGATAATTCAAATTCGAGACTCTGGGTGTCCCCGATATGAATCATGATCTGCTTGAAAATACCCATTTCGGAATGGTCCTGGACGGGCACAAGCAGCCCGCTCTGAACCATCAGTTGCAGTAAACCCACTGTTTTCAGGGTCACAGTCTTACCACCCGCATTAGGGCCTGAAATTACCAGGATACGGCTTTTCTCATCCAGGGTAAGATTGACCGGATAGGTTGGTTTTCCTGATTTCTTGTTGTAAAGAAGCAGAAGCGGATGATAAGCAGCAACAAGATGTATATGCGACTTATCAAGCAAACGTGGAAGATTTCCGTTCATGTCAAATCCAAGTTTCGCCTTTGCTTTTATGAAATCATATTCTCCAAGTACATTATGATATGCCTTTAAAAGATCAGCAAAACGGGATAGTTTTGAAGTCAGCTCCCGAAGAATGCGGTATACTTCGCGGCTTTCATCGCTTTCCAGTGAATAGATTTCATTGTTCAGTTCGATGGTTTCTTCCGGCTCGATAAAAGCGGTTTTCCGGGTATCGCTTTCGCCATGAAGTATGCCTTTAACCTGTCTTTTCTGTTCGGCAAATACGGCAACAACCCGACGTCCATTCAAAAAAGCCTCTTCTATATCAGCTATATAACCCAGCTTGCCTAGTTTTTGAATGATCTTGTCAAAAGTGCGGCGCAGTTCATTCCTCCGACGGTATAGGCTCATACGGATACGTGAAAGATCATCAGAGGCATTGTCTTTTACCTGCCCGCTTTCATCCAATACCAGGTCGATCTCGTGTATAATCAGTTTCTCGTAATATGTGTCCTTGATAACATCTGCAAGTGCGGGATAAGCGATCCTTTTTTCATTATCGAACCAACGAAATATGCTTTGAGTGTTTTCGGCCAGCTTCCTGATATCTATAAACTGATCACCAGTAAGCAGTGCCCCCGGAATGCCAAGCATTTTAAGCTCTTTTGATAGATTCAGAATATAGTCGAGCGGAAAATACTGCCCGTTTTGTACGATTATTTTGAATTCGTTGGTTTGATTTAATTCGAGTTCGATAAACTCTTTTCGTGTGTGAATGCGCAGTGAGAGACTTTTGGATTTTGCATACTCCGTCTGGCAATGTGCTTCAAGCAAAGCCTTAATTTTATCAAATTCCAGTTGCACCAATGCCGAGTCCGGGAAAGCTCTGATCATCTTAAATTCGTCCTTTTTTTGCGTGCGAAGTTACAAAAATCCGGCGTAAAAGGTGATCGTGATTTTGCCTGGGCTCCATCATGTACTGACCCCTGGGGTGAATAAAGAATCAGTAATAACGCAGTTCGAACTGTATCTGGAAAAATTTCGTATCTCTGTTAATAGTTCGATAAATAGATTAATACTCACAACCCGTAAGAAGCTTTTACTGTTTAAGTTATGCGTCTGAATGATACTAATGAATGATGCTAAAAAAATGAAAAATAAGATGAATATTATTTTAACAGGAATTCTTGCACCGGTTTTGGCGCTGTTCTCCTGTACGCAAAACGAAAATTCAAATCCAGGCATGAGCACAAAGCTATCGACGGCTGTAACGGCTTCAGAAAATTTCTCAGGGATCAAAACCGATACCGCAACCTTTGGAACGGGCTGCTTCTGGTGCACAGAAGCCATTTTTCAACAATTGGATGGGGTGCTGAAAGTAACCTCAGGTTATAGTGGCGGTCATGTAAAAAATCCAAGCTACGAACAAGTTTGCGAAGGAACTACCGGACATGCCGAAGTAATACAAATGATTTATGATCCGGCAAAGATCAGTTTCGACGAATTACTGGAAGTTTTTTGGGAAACACATGATCCGACCACTTTGAACAGGCAGGGCAATGATGTGGGAACGCAATACAGATCTGCCGTTTTTTATCATAATGCCGAACAGAAACAAAAAGCAGAAAAATACAAAACTGATCTCGACAAGAGTGGAGCATTCAGCAATAAAATAGTCACGGAAGTAACCCCGGCTTCTGCCTTTTACGCAGCGGAGAATTATCATCAGAATTATTATAATCAAAACGGATCTCAGCCATATTGTAATTTTGTAATCAGGCCGAAGATGGAGAAGTTTCAGAAGGTGTTTAAAGACAAGATCAAACATTAATCGTTGAGCGATTTGATTGATATACATTACGAAATTCCGATTCTCGTAAAGCAGAATCCCGATCCGGCTTAAATCAATTCGTTTTTCAGTCTCATGAGTAAATAAAAAGGTTGCTACTTCCGGGTTAGCAACCTTTTCCAGTTCTTATCACACCTGCATTTGTTATCATTTGAATTAGTCGGATTCTAGTTAGTCGGATTTTAATTAGTCGGATTTAGTTATTCGGATTTTAGTTATTCGGATTTTAAACTTCTGGTAGGATTTACTCTTGCTGCTTTTATCGCCTGGATACTTACTGTAAAGAAAGCTACGCCAATTGCAAAAACACCCGAGTAAACAAAGATCCAGGTATCTATTGTAATTCTATAAGCAAAACTGTCAAGCCATCTACTCATGATCCACCAGGCCACCGGCCATGAAATTACGGTTGCAAGTAGTACCAGCCGGATGAATTCGTTGGTAAGCAAAAACGTTACATTATAAACCGAAGCTCCCAATACCTTTCTAATACCGACTTCCTTGAACCGGAATCGCGCTGAATATGCAGACAGACCAAATAATCCAAGACAGGAAATAAGAATTGCAAACCCTGCAAAAACTTTGAATATTTCACTCATCCGGTTTTCGGTTTCGTATAGCCTGTTAAGTTTATCATCTATAAATACATAAGTAAACTGGCTCGAAGGGGAAAGCTGTTTTAGTTTAGATTCGAGGGATTGCAACACCTGTTTAATTCTTTCACCTTCAACTTTTACCAACAGATAATTTGCCTGGTATGGATTATATTGGATAACCAATGGTTCCACCGGTGAGTGAAGCGATGCAAAATTGAAGTCATTAACAACACCAACAATGCTACCTGTATCTTTGCCAAGAACAACTGTTGCGCCAATGGGGGAGCTCAAATGAAGCGTCTTCGCGGCTGTTTCATTTATTATAAATTCCTGGGATCTGATGTTTGGAAACTGGTTGTTGAAATTTCTGCCACTTTTTATTGATATACCAAGGGTTGACAGCATCCTGTGGTCCGACCACAATATTCTCGTCGATTGTTCGATTGCGACATTAGCCTCGCTACCTATCGTTTCAAATGATTGCATACTAAATCTTTCACCAGGTAAAGTTGAAGTTCTTGCATACCCCTTAATGCTTTTATCACTTTCAATAAAGTCTATAAGGGGTACGAAGTTTTTCCACATCTCTTCATACATCGTAACTGCCAAAGTATGTTCCCTATCGAAGCCAAGATCTTTATTATGAAACAGGCGAATCTGCCTGTATATTACGATGGTACTAAAGATCATGAAAACTGCTACTACAAACTGGAATACAATAAGAGTCTTCCGCAAAGTATTTACAGGAGTTGCATTGTTTTTTCCTCCTTTGAGTGAATTGATGGTCTTAAAATTACTGATGGACAAAGCAGGGAAAATGCCCGCGGCCAATGAGATCAATAGCACCAGTGAAATAATAATTCCAAAATAGGGAACTGTGGTTAATTCCCGGATATCAAATTCTTTCCCCGTGATATCATTGTAAAAGGGGATACTTATTTTGAAAAGCAACAATCCGATAATCGTTGCAATCAAAGTAATCAGAAAAGATTCGCCCATGAATTGTGTAATAATCTGTTGGCGGGATGCTCCAATCACCTTACGAACGCCAACTTCTTTTACACGTTTAAGTGCGTGCGCTGTAAAAATATTGATAAAATTTACGACGGCTATTAACAGGATAAAAAATGCAGCAACCGAAAAAATGTAAACATAAGTCAGGTCGCTGTTTGCATTCATTTCCTTTTCCAGCTTTGAGCGAAGATGAATATCAGTAATAGGCTGCAGGTGTAATTTCCTGCTTGTCAGGATCTCGTTGTTTGTTTCGCCTGTAGGCCCGTAAAACTTCAACATAAAATCCGGAAACCTGGATTCAACCTGGGCCTTCCGGCCCTGGTCCTTTAGTAACACATAAGTGTAAAATCCGTTCCAGGTAAGTCTTTCCAATGATTCCTTATCGAGGTAATTTTCTATTGTACCCATCGAAAGCAAATAATCAAACTGTAAGTGAGTAGGATTAGCAAAATCTTTCACTACCCCTGTTACAGTCAACGGGATTTGGCCTCTTTGATCGTTGATTATTTTTCCAATAGCATTTTCATTTCCAAAATAACGCCTTGCTGTTTTCTCGGTTAGGATAATTGTATTTTTTTGTGAAAGGGAAGTCTTCGGATCCCCACTAATATATTCAAAATTAAAAATGTTCTGAATGTTTGAATCAGCGAAAAAACCACCTTTCTCTTCAAATCTTTTTGTTTCGCCTCCTGTTGGACTATAACTAAATACCTGGTAAGGGTAAGGCCTGTGAAGCCGCGCAGTTTGTTCTATTTCATGAAACCCTTGCTTTAAAGCCGCTGCAAGAGGTGGTGCAGTCGCGGCCCAATGACGGGTATCTTTTCCCAGACCCTCCTGTGTTACCCTGAAAATACGATCAGATTGCGCAAAACTCTTATCATAAGAAACTTCTTCCTTTACATGAAATATTATGATCAGTGCGCATGCAATGCCGAGGGAAAGACCCAGGATATTTACTGACGATAACATCTTATCCTTCCGGATATTTCGCAATGCTATTTGAAAATAATTTTTGAACATATTGTGTGTTTTAACTTAAAATCTTTATTACCGCAGCTACTCAGACCTTAAACTCCTTACCGGATTCGCGACTGCAGCCTTGATAGCCTGGTAAGCAATTGTGAGCGCTGCAATGAAGAATGAAACACCAATCGCCATCAGGAATATTTTTAATCCAAAACTTACCTGGTATGCAAAGTTCTCAAGCCAGCTATGCATCACGTAATAAGCAACAGGAGCTGCTATAACAAATGCAATTAAAATAAGTATGGCCGATTCTTTGGCAAACAATGACACTATATTAAAGATAGATGCACCCAACACCTTACGGATACCGACCTCTTTGGTCCGTTGAGCCGCAGCAAAAGCAATAAGCCCATATAAACCCAGGCATCCAATTAATATAGCAATAGAAGAAAACAATTTAAATGCAGTATAAACTTTTTCTTCCTGCCTGTAAGATGCGGCTATCTTATCATCCAAAAATTCATATTGGAAAAGTCTTTCCGGAAAAAGAGCAGACCATTCTTTCTCAATTCTTTCAATAGATTGACGCAGCTGGGGTGATTGTAGTTTTACACTGACCGAATAAAATCCATTAGTATCATAAACCAGTACACAGGGTCTTCTCAGTTTATGTTTTGATTCACTTTGAAAATCCTGTACCACACCGATGATGGTAGAATACTGACCCGATTGTTTAAAATGCTTTCCGATTGCCTGTTGCGGATCCTGGATGCCAAGTTTATGGATCAGGGTTTCATTAACCACAACATTTGCAATGGTATCTCCCACAGCTTTTTTACTCACTTTTTGCCCTGCAAGTAATTTTAACCGGAACATGTCCATATACTTTTCGTCTATGAATTTTAGTTCGGTTACATCGTCCTTAGGAACCCCCAGCTCTTCTGAAGAGAAAGGAGCAAAGGAGTTATTATAAATGGGTGCCCCGGAAGAAAAACTGAAATTGGTGACAGCAGGTATAGCCGAAAGTTTTTCACCCAGTACGTCCCTCTTGTCATTGCCAAAAATACGGAAATTGATGACTGCCTCTTTATCAAACCCGAGATCCTGGTTCTTAAAAAAATCCATCTGGAGCGCAACTACCAGTGTGCCCACTATTAAAATTTGAGAAATCGCAAATTGTACCACCACAAGGCCCTTGCGAAGCGTTAGTCCTTTTAGCGAAATGGCTGATGTTGCTTTCAGGGTTTTAATTGGTGCAAACGCAGACTGCACAAAAGCCGGATACAGGCCCGCCAATAAGATTACAGAAACTATCAACAAAGCTATAAGACCTAGTACAGAACTGTTTCCTAACTGCGAAGAAGCGATTTTTACATCCAGCCATGAATTGATCTGCGGCAACATTAACCAGGCAGCCAGGGTGCCTATAATAACAGACAGCATCACCAACAGGCTGGTTTCGCCCAGGCACTGACCGATTAGTTGTTGTCTTTTTGCACCCAGCACCTTTCTTACTCCTACTTCCTTTGCTCTTCGTATTGCCTGGGCCGTTGCGAGGTTAATAAAGTTTATACAGGCGATGATAATAATCAGGAATGCAACAGCGCCAAGTGTATAATATGTTTCCCTTGATGTGGTCGGACTAAATGCAGTATGCAGATATCGCTGGTCAAAATGGATATCTTTCATTGGCTGCAGTATCAATTTTGCTTCCTTGGCGATATCCTTACCCCAGGTTTTTTCAACAAATGCGGGCAATTGTTTCTGCAACTTTTCAGCAGAATAATTTTTGGGAATTACGATATAAGTATAGCCACCGTTGATATTATAAAAATGCCTGTTTTCAACATTAAGTCTCTTCCTGATACTTTCGAAAGAGATAATAAAATTGAATGGCAGATGCGTGTTCCCGGGCAGGTCCTTTATTAAGCCGGTTACTTTCAGATCCAGCTCATTTTGAACATTTAATACTTTTCCCATGGGGTCATTATCACCAAAATATTTCCGTGCCATTGACTCAGTGAGCACAACAGCATTTGGCCCGGATAAAGCTGATTGAGGATCACCGGCCAGCCACTCATAATCAAATATTTTCATGAACTGGTCGTCGCCAAAAGCAAATGCTTTTTCAGTGTAGCGATTCTCGCCGACCTTCACCATTCCTTCCTGTTGGAACCAGAATTGGGATACATGCTCAAGCTCGGGGAAAGCTGTACGAAGATTGTGGGTAACGACCATGGATACACTAGGATTAAAATCCAGCGCGTTCATTGTTACCCGGTATGTGCGATCTGCTTTTTGATGAAAGCTATCATAGCTCAGCTCATTTCTTACGAGCAGAAATATCAACAAACAGGAAGCAACACCGAGGCTTAATCCAAAAACATTGATAAATGAATAGGTAATGTTACGGCGGATATTACGGATAGCTACCAACAGATAATTTGTAAGCATAGATGGATTTGATTGTTGAACAAATTCACGAAAGGCTATGCCAAAATCATAAGATGTTGATCTCTAATAGATTAATACAGTCACAAAACTACGAAACTGTTCGGTTACGAGACATTTATCTGGGTGAAAACGGACATTGTGCAGTTCACTATTCTGATTTTAAAGTATTTACAGGATTCATACTGGCTGCTTTGATAGCTTTAAAACTGACAGTCAAAATCGTAACTAATAAACAACCGAAACCGACCAAAATAAAGATCGGCCACTCAATGGTCGTACGATATTCGAATTGCCGGAGCCAGCTGTTTACATAAAGCCAGGCAACCGGCGCAGCTACGAAACATGATAGTAACACCAGTAACACAAACTCTGAAGTCAGCAACACCCACAAATTAAATATGGATGCGCCAAGCACTTTTCGAAGTCCAATTTCTTTACTGCGTTGTTCTGCAATAAAAGTAGTTAACCCAAACAATCCAAGCGCGCTGATTAAAATGGCAAGACCCGAAAATAATTTTGATAGTTTATTGATTTGGGATTCGTCAAAAAACTTTTTATTGTATTCATCCTCCACAAATCTAAAATCAAACGGCTGTGAGGATGTGAATTTTTTAAAAACTTTTGCAATTTCATTTACGGTTGTAACATTATCTGCTGTTTCTTTTATCCTTATAAAAAGGAAATTATCATAGCCACGGGCCATACAATATATCGAAGGTCTTACCGGCAAAAAAGGAGATTCAACAACAATGTCCTTTATAACTCCAATTACAGTAAATGGTTTTCCATGCCATCTTATTATTTCTCCAACCGGGTTATTCAGGCCCATGAACCTGACCGCGGCCTCATTCAATATAAAACCAGCTGAATCTGAAGCATAGTTCTTTGAAAAATCCCTTCCATCCAGGAACTGCCAACGCATCGTTTTTCCATATTCAACCGAAACACCAGTATTCGGAAAATCAACAACAAGTTCAGGGTCCTTATTTTTCCATTCCAATGCATTATCCGTTCCCCATACATCGGTTACGGTGCTTTCAGACATTGCTACGCTTTCTACTTTTTGCGTATTATATAGTTCGTTCTGAAAAGCGTTGAAATGTTGCGAAATGTCCTTCGCTGGCAGGTAAACCTGCAATAACTTATCCGGGTCATAGCCAATCGGCCTGTTTTTTCCAAACTGTATCTGGCGTGAAATCATGATTGTTGCAAACAGCAGACAAATACAAATAGAAAACTGGAATACGACCAACACTTTACGCGGAATTGTTGAAGATTTGCCTGCCTTAAACTCACCCTTCAAAACTTTTATAGGTTTAAAGGATGACAGATATAGAGCCGGATAACTGCCAGCAAGAAATCCGGT
The DNA here is from genome assembly GCF_035489435.1 of Flavitalea sp. NCBI lineage: Bacteria > Pseudomonadati > Bacteroidota > Chitinophagia > Chitinophagales > Chitinophagaceae > Flavitalea > Flavitalea sp. The sequence goes on along the minus strand of NZ_DATHKG010000148.1, from coordinate 35,037 downwards.
AGTCAGAACAACAATAAAACAAAAGAACCAAAACAATACACTGGTCCATGGAACAGCCAGATTAGTAGCCATTGCGGTATTAAATACGGGCAGGAAACTAACGACTATTAGAATAGCAAAGGCAAGAGCAAGCAGAACAATGATAAACGACTCAAGATAGAATTTTGCAATAAGCTGATAACGGTGCGATCCGATGGTTTTGCGAATACCAACTTCCAGTGCCTTTTTCCTTGAACGCGCAGTAGTCAGATTCATGAAATTTATGCAAGCAAGAATTAAAATAAAGAAGCCAATAATTGCAAACATCCGGACGTATCGGATCTTTCCCCCGTTGATCATCCCGTTTTTGTAGTCAGCATATAAATGCCATTTATTCATCGGCTCAAGGAATATTTCGGGATAATCTTTTTTAGGATTTGAATTATTTTTTTGGGCAACAAGGTGTTTTATTAACCGGGAAACTTTTTCCATGTTTTGATTTCTGGCAATCTGCACATAAGTTTGTACCGGGCTTTTATCCCAGTTGTGCATAATTGGGGTCAGCCATTTCTCATGTGCCAGGTATAACGAAAACGGCGAAATGAATTTTACATTTGCAAATGTTGAATTTGATGGAAGGTCTTCGTATATCCCTGTTACTTTAACTTCAATATTATTATCGATAAACAAAATCTTATCCATTGGGTCCTCAGATCCGAAAAAAGCTTCAGCTGCAGAAGCGGTAAGTAAAATGGAATTCGGATCCTTTAACCCATACAATGACCCTTTTATCATTGTAAGACTGAACATAATCGGGGCTTCCGGTTCCATGAATACACCCTGTTGATTAAATGCCTTTCCTTCAAAAGACAATACATGGGTCATCCTGTGAGATGATCTGATAATGTGCTTAAAATAGGGTTTATAAACGGAGCGGAGTTCATCTGCAAGTGGTAACGGAACAACTTTATCAGTTACAATATTGTTGTTTACCTTAATGTTCTGCCGGACTTTTGCAATCGTTTCAAAGTTCTCATGAACCTTGTCGTAATTTAATTCACGGATTATCCATAAACCGATTAAAATACAGACAGACATTGCAAAAGCCAGGCCTCCGATATTAATTAATGAAGCAGTTTTATTTCGCAAAATCCCACGAAATGTAATTTTTAGTGTCTTAACCGGCATATGGCATTATTTGTTTTTGAAAACGCTCATTTCTCAATCCTCGCATATCTCAGCTCAAGCAAATTCAAACCATTCGGTTCAAATCCTTTCACATTCATCTGAACTAATCTTATCACCTCATCATACCAAAGTGGTATTACCGGGGCATCATCAATCACCATCTGGTCCATCTGCTGGTATAGTTTATTCCTTAAACTATCATTGTTTTCTTCGAGCGCAAGTTCATACAATGTATTAAAAGCAGGATTGTTGTACCGGGTATAGTTTGGAGGTGCAGGGTTTTTACCATAGAAAACACTCAGGTAATTTTCGGCTTCGGGATAATCAGCTATCCAGCTACCACGGAAAAACAAAGCCTGTGATTTCGCCGTCTGTTCAAGCAACAAACTTTTCTGAATCACTTCTACCTGCACATCAATTCCAACTTCTTCCAGTTGTTTTGCGATAAAACTACCAAGATCAGAATATATAGGAACCGTGAGTAACCGAACCTGGGGCAGTCCGCGTCCGCCAGGGTAACCAGCTTCGCTCAATAGCCTGCGTGCTTTTTCCGGGTTATAACGATAACCTCTCACAATGGTGGTATCATAAGCCGGTAAACCGGCGGGAATAAAACCGGCCTCTGCTGGGATACCGATCGAATTACGTAGATAAAGCATCATCTTCCTTCGGTCGATGCCATAATTCATTGCCTGTCTCAATTTTTTCGAACGCAAAGGAGAGTTTCGTCCGAATTCACCCGAACTATCAACCATGATACCCAGGTATTCTGTATTGAGATAAGGATGTTTTGAAAGCCGGATCTTTCCCTCCCACTCTTTTTTTAAAATTCCATTTTTGCTTAACACTTCATCTTTAAATGAAGCATCCAGGTCATTTGTAAAATCAAGTTCTCCCTGTCTGAATAATAGAAATTCGGTGGCTTTATTGTCATAAAAAGTAGTCTTGATAGCGTCGAGATATGGCAGTCGATTACCTGCGCTGTCAATTTCAAAATAATTTTCGTTTTTCAGAAGCACCATCACCTGTCCTTCTTCCCAGGACTTCAGTTTAAACGGCCCCGTGCCACAGGGATGACTACGAAAATCCTTACGCCATTTCTCAACCACTTCTCTTGGCACAACAGAGCAATATTGCATACTCAACAAACCCAATATAGGAGTGAATGGACGCAATAAAGTTAAGCGGAAAGTAGAATCGTCAAGAGCCTGAAAACCACTTAGTTTATCAACCCTGTTATTGAATATCCATGCCCCGCTACTCGCAGTTGCCGGATCCATGATCCTTTGCAGGCTATAAACAATATCTGATGCAATCATCTTCCGACCCTTACCGCCTGGGAAAACTTCATTGTCGTGGAAATAAACGTCTGGCCGCAAATGAAAAACATAAGTTCGCCGGTCTTCCGAAACATCCCAACGATATGCAAGTGATGGTCCGATATTAAGATCCTGGCTGGTCTCAACCAAAGTATTGAATACCTGGTGAACCGCCCACATGATTGACTGGTTTTTTGCAAATGCGGGGTCCAAAGATGCTATCCCGGTTTGCTCGTTATACCGAAAAACCATTTTCTCTTCATTTTGCCTGTCAACACATGATATGAACACAGAACAAAAAGTCAAGACAAAAAAAGAATTAATTATACCTTTCACCCAATTTATCATATCAATTTGAACGAGGCTTATGCGGTTTAAAAATAGTAATCATATTTATGTTCCGGCAGTTATATTTTTGGTAATCCTGCAACTACCCTTTTCATCAGCACTATTTAGCCAACCCCTGAATAAAAAGAACAGTTTTACGCGCCAGGATACACTGCGAGGTTCCATAGGCCCCGAACGAGCCTGGTGGAATGTATTGAGATATGATATTGAAGTAAAACCTGATTATCTCAAAAAGGAAATCAGCGGTTACTCACAGATAAGCGCTACAGTATTAAAACCAGGGAAAACTTTACAACTTGATCTGCAGGTGCCCATGGAGATAGACAGTATCATCTATGTAAACGAAACAAATGCATCGCAGGCTAAGCTAAATTATAAGCGCGACGGGAATGCCTGGTTTGTTGATTTTGAAAACGAACTGACATCAAAATCTTTTATTATACGGGTGTATTTTCATGGAAAACCCAAAGAAGCAAAAATGCCACCCTGGGATGGTGGATGGATCTGGAAAAAAGATAAAAACGGCGCTCCCTGGATGAGCGTTGCCTGCCAGGGTCTCGGTGCGAGTGTATGGTATCCCTGCAAAGATCACCAAAGTGATGAGCCTGATAAAGGTGCCAGCCTTACGATGATTGTTCCGGATACTTTGGTCGCTGTTGGCAATGGCAGACTAAAATCGCAAACAAAAAAAGGCAAACTTGCTATCTACACCTGGGAAGTGGTAAATCCTATAAATAATTATAATATCATCCCGTATATCGGGAAATATGTTCATTTCGGTGAAATATACAAAGGTGAAAAAGGCAAGCTGGATTGCGATTATTGGGTGCTAGCAGAAAACCTTGAAAAGGCGAAGGCCCAATTTACCCAGGTTCCAAAAATGTTAAAGAGTTTTGAATATTGGTTCGGACCTTATCCATTTTATGAAGATGGATTTAAACTGGTTGAATCACCACATCTTGGCATGGAACATCAGTCTGCTGTGGCCTATGGTAACCAATATAAAAATGGTTATCTCGGTAAGGATCTTTCAGGCACCGGCGAGGGCCTTAAATGGGATTTTATCATTATACATGAAAGCGGGCATGAGTGGTTCGCAAATAACATCACTTCCAACGATATTGCAGACATGTGGATCCATGAAGGATTTACGGCATATTCTGAAACCCTGTATACCACCAGCGAATTTGGAGTAGCCGCCGGGAATGAATACGTGATCGGCACCCGCAATCACATGGATAACGATATTCCCATTATCGGTAAATATGGTGTTCAACAGGAAGGTTCCGGAGACATGTACTATAAGGGTGCAAACATGCTGCACACCATCCGTCAGATTATTGATAACGATGAAAGGTTCAGATTAATTCTGCGTGGACTGAATGCTGAATTTTATCATAAGACCGTTGATACAAAAGACATTGAAGCGTATATCAGTAAACAAGCTGGCAAAAACTTTTCAAAGGTGTTTGATCAATACCTCAGAACAACACAAATTCCGGTACTGGAATATACTATAGACAAACAGATAATTACCTATCGCTGGACCAACTGTGTGAAAGGTTTCAATATGCCGGTAAAAATTATCGGAGAAGGAAAAACACAATGGATAATACCTTCCCCTGATTGGCAAACAGGTAAACTCGGACCTGAGTTTATCAATGGAATCACAACGGATCCGAATATGTATGTAACTTCAAAAAAAGTGGACGCTAAAAGCGTTTACTGATAGAAGAATACCCATAAAAAGCGTCTAATAAAAGTAGCATAACAACTATCCCAGCCCATGAGTGATATCCGAAGGCAAAGTATTATTTCATCATTCGTGGTTTACTTCGGTTTTGCACTGGGTTTTCTGAATACTTATTTGTTTGCAAGAGAAGGCGGATTTACCCAGGAACAATATGGTCTGACGGGAATATTCATCGCGATAGGAAATGTCATGTTTTCCTTTGCGAATCTTGGCATGCAGACCTATATTCATAAATTCTACCCTTATTACAATGAAAATACCGCACCCGCCAGAAATGACATGATGACCTGGGCGCTGCTTACAAGCTTCATGGGATTTCTTATTGTAATGATTAACGGCATTATTTTTAAAAACTTTATCGTAGCAGGTTATATCCGTACTTCCCCTGAAATAGTTAAGTACTACCATTATCTTTTCCCTTTTGGTTTTGGCCTGACAATTTATTCTGTATTGGAAGCATTTGCCTGGCAATTAAAGAAAACCATATTAACAAATTTCTTAAGAGAGGTAGTCTGGCGGTTCTTGTTAACCATACTGATTATACTATCCTTCGCAAATATTATTTCTTCATTCGATTTATTCATAAAGCTATATGCGTTTACTTATCTCGCAATCGCAGCGATATTAATGATCTATCTTCTGGCAACTAAACGTGTTCATTTCACGTTCCGGCCCAGCAAAGTCACCGTTAAATTCAGAAAAAAAATACTCACGCTGATAGGATTCGTATGGGGTGGCGGGCTGATTTTCAATATTTCAAATGTATTTGACACGTTGGTTATAGCTTATATAATGCCGAATGGTCTTGCTTATGCTGGTGTGTATACACTTGCTCAAAACATTGCCAGCCTGATACAGGCGCCTCAACGTGGTGTCATCTCAGCGTCGATTGCGCCACTTTCAAAAGCGTGGAAAGATAAAAATTTTGATAAGATCAAAAGAATTTATCATAGTTCTTCTATTAACCAGTTGATTTTTGCTTCTGGCATGTTTGTCCTTATCTGGCTCAACTTCACGGATGGCATTTTTACTTTCGGCTTGAAAAAGGAATATCTTGATGCAAAAAATGTTTTTCTTTTTATTGGGCTCATGCGCATATTGGACATGGGCACCGGGGTAAATGCACAGATCATCGGAACTTCTACTCAATGGCGTTTTGAATTCTTTACGGGAATAATTTTGTTAACCTTAACGCTTCCCATTAATTATTTTCTTACAAAAACGATGGGCGTTATAGGACCGGCAATTGCTAACCTGATCGGCTTCTCAATTTATAATGGCATACGATATGCTTTTCTCCTGAAGAAATACAATATGCAGCCATTTAACAGCAAGAGTTTTTTAACCCTTATACTTTCGGGCGCAGCATACGTGGTTAGTCATTACCTGTTTCACGATAAAATCGGGTTTGGCTGGATAGTACTGAGAAGCAGCGTCTTTATGACAATCTATATTAGCGGAATATTGTTGATGAACCTGTCCCCGGATATCTTGCCTGTCTGGGCTACGATCAAAAAGAAAATAGGTATAGGTCAATAATTAAATTGAAGATTTGCAGGAGGCTGGCCGGCGCATATCATATCTATCCAGACCCTTCGCATAAAAATCCGGCGTGATCAACTCAGTTCTGAATCCAAGCCTTTCAAAGAATCCGTAAGTATGCTGTGTAGTGTCCAACACGATATCAAAATCCGGATATTCACCTTCTATTATATTTATTCTGTATAGCGACAAGGCTTTTCCAAAACCTTTTTTATGATGCCTGTTATGTACAAGACCCCAGGCAAAAACAACCTGTTTTTTTTCTTTATCAATGGCAAATCCCCCGCAGCCAACTACCTGGTCATGAGACAGGATTACATAATAACTAAGTGCCTCATCCGGGGGGGTGCCGGAAACAGCATTCCACACCTCGTTTAACCATCTGCGATAGTCCTTTGTCTCCAATTCAGTAAAAAAGGTAGGAATGTTGCTTTGAAAGCATTGAACGCAGGCATCCGCATCGTATTTATCGTATGGTCTGATATGAAAAGGTTCCATAAATCAAGTTAAAAACAAATACCAGTACACATGCATCCTGCAAAACCAGGAGCACTATCGTACTCTCCCCGAACCAGCAAATCTTCTTGCGAAATAATCATCACCCAGGTCATTGATCATCACACCACCTGAGGTAGAAGCATGCACAAATTTATTGTTCCGGAGATAAACACCAACATGAGAAATACTACTGCCATTGGTCTTGAAGAATACAAGATCACCTTCTCTCAATTCTTTCTTCGAAATTCTTTTAGATTGATTGTATTGTTCAGCCGAAATGCGTGGCAGATTTAACTGGTAGATATTTGACATCAGCGCCTGGGTGAACCCGGAACAATCTACTCCATCCTTAGAAAAGCCTCCATAACGGTAAGGAGTACCGTACCAGGAGTCAATGAAGGAAAACAATTTTTCATCGTCTACTTCTTCTACAGGTACATCCAGTAAAATCGCATATTTAAACTGAAGCTGGCCAAAGGATTTTTCTGATTTTTCGCCGCGGGAATTGTCGCCGGGAGAAGGGCCTTTTTTTACTGTCTTCCTGGGTGCCGCTGAAGGTCCATCATCATCTGAATATTTGGGTTGCTTTAAACGAACAACAGGCTGAGTTGTTTCGCCGGATGTTGACGATTTAGCTTTTTTTGAAGATGAGCATCCCGCAATAACAACAATCCCAAATACCAAGGCCAGATTTTTCAAAAGCATTTATTTAGTCCCAAAAATAGCGGCAAAGTTAAATGATCGCTTTGTTAAAACGGTCAAAAAACATGCCTTATTGCTTGTACACTCAAATGAAAACAGCTCATAGACCTCAAATGAGGTCGACTATGGGATTTACCTCAAATGAGGTTCACTATGGGATTTAATGAACAGCAAGTGCTTCTGGTATTTCTTCTCGTATCTTTTCTACTAAAGTTTTCTTTTTCTGAAGTTGTCTTTGCACAAGTCCGGCTACAATACCTCCCGCAAGGTATATTGCTATAGTGAGTATCTGCGTTTTGGTCGTGGCGTTACTATATTTTTCATCCAGTCCTAAAGGCTCCGGCAATAACAGGGCGCCCACTCCTGCCGCAAAGCCAAGGGTAGCACCTGTAACAACGGGGTTCACCGGCAATCCTCCAACCATCGAATAATACATTGCGTTACCAGCTATATCACCAGCCATGGTAAGCTGAAACAAACTGTCTTTTGATGGCATATCATGCCCTGTTGATCCAATGATTTTTTGAATGGCCTGCTCTCCCAGCCTATCCATACGTGGAGCATTTTTTACTGTTTTCCTGAACACCTGGTGCAGAAAGGTGAGCGCAATGGCACCACTAAACCCGCTGATAATAGAAGATGGTATTTTCATAATCTTAATATTTATCTAAATATTGAGTGAACTTTTTGTTTATTAAATTTTACAAAACCCGGGCCACTCCCATTCATAACTATGGTTTCATAACTCATAATTCATAATTCATAACTCTCTTGAGGATTCCTGCTCCGCATGAACTAAATTTGCAGGTACAAAACCTGTCACTTTACACATGCCAAAATTCTCTCATCTTCACGTACATACTCAGTTTTCATTATTGGATGGGGCCGCCTCTATTCAAAGTCTTTATAAAAAGTCAGTTAAGGAAGGCATGCCGGCACTGGCCATCACGGATCATGGAAATATGTTCGGTGCTTTTGAGTTTGTAGCTGAAGCTTACAAACACAAAAACGATGATGGCTCGTTAAAGGTGAAACCAATTGTTGGCTGTGAATTTTATGTTGTGGCTGACCGTCATCGCAAGATATTTACCAAGGAACAAAAAGATCAGCGTTTTCACCAGGTTTTACTTGCAAAAAACCCGGTTGGTTATCAGAACCTGATTAAGCTTACATCTCTCGGCTATATCGAAGGAATGTATAGTAAATATCCCCGTATTGATAAGGAACTTATATCACAATATCATGAAGGATTAATCGCTACAACCTGCTGCATAGGTGCGCATGTACCACAGGCGATCTTAAAAGAAGGTGAAGAAAAAGCAGAGAAGGAATTTAAATGGTGGCTGGACATTTTCGGTGAAGATTTTTTTATTGAGTTGCAGCGTCACAACATGAAGGAGCAGGAAATCCTTAACCAGACCCTGATAAAGTTTGCGAGGAAATACAATGTTCCGATGATTGCAACCAACGACAGCCATTATACTGATCGTGATGATTACAATGCACATGATATCCTCCTTTGTATCAATACCGGTGAAAAGAAAAGCACCCCCGGTTATGATGATTATGTAAACGATGATGGAAATACAAAGGACAGGCGATTCAAGTTTCCGAATGACCAGTTTTATTTCAAGAGCAAAGATGAGATGGAAAAATTGTTCCATGACATTCCGGAGGCTATTGATAATACAAATATGATAGTCGACCGGGTTGAGGTTCTTAACCTGAAAAAAGACATTCTACTTCCGGCATTCCCTGTACCAAAAGAGTTTGCTATACATAACGACTCTAATCTTAACCAGTGGGAATTACTCAAACATCTCACTTATCTCGGTGCAAAAAACCGCTATACTGAGATCACTCCTGCCGTAGAAGAAAGATTAGCTTTTGAATTGCATACTATCAAAACGATGGGTTTTGCCGGTTACTTTCTAATCGTTAGTGACTTTATTAAAGCCGGACGTGAACTTGGTGTATTTGTGGGGCCGGGACGTGGATCTGCTGCGGGTAGTGTGGTAGCTTATTGTATCGCGATTACCAATATCGATCCGTTGAAGTACAATCTGCTTTTTGAGCGTTTTCTGAACCCGGACAGGAAATCCATGCCGGATATTGATACGGATTTTGATGATGAAGGAAGACAGAAGGTGATTGACTATGTCGTGCAGAAATACGGCAAAAACCAGGTAGCACAAATCGTTACTTATGGTACCATGGCAGCCAAAATGAGTATCAAGGATGTGTCACGCGCCCTTGATCTTTCATTGCCTGAAGCCAACGCGCTGGCCAAACTCATACCAGATCGGCCGGGTATAGAACTCAAAAGAGTCCTGCACGCGCCGCTTAATCCAAAAGAAGGCGAAAAATCGCTGGAGGAAAAAGATGGAGTCGGCCCGGAGGATATGGAGAATGTAAAGAGGCTTCGCGAAATATATAAAACTACCGGGCTTGAGAGCCAGGTCTTGCATGAAGCAGAGAGACTTGAGGGTTCTGTGAGAAACACCGGTATTCATGCCGCTGGTATCATCATCGCTCCTCGGGATCTCACCGAATTGATACCGGTTTGTATTGCCAAAGATTCTCCCCTATGGGTCACCCAGATCGAAGGAAACATTATCGAAGATGCTGGTGTAATCAAGATGGACTTTCTTGGATTGAAAACACTATCAATCCTTAAGAATGCGCTTGAACTAATCCGGCAAAACCATGGTATCAGCATTGAAATTGATAATATTCCGCTCGACGATAAAAAAACTTTTGAGCTCTACCAGAAAGGCGAAACAAATGGCACCTTCCAGTTTGAAAGTACGGGCATGCAAAAATATTTGCGGGACCTGAAGCCGGATAAGTTTGATGACCTGATAGCAATGAATGCCTTGTACCGCCCGGGTCCGCTGGCTTATATTCCTGACTTCATTGATCGTAAACATGGCCGGCAGGCAATCTCCTATGATCTCCCGGAAATGGAAGACATCCTGAAAGAAACCTATGGAATCACGGTTTACCAGGAACAGGTGATGTTGCTTTCCCAGATCATTGCAGGGTTCTCCAAAGGAGATGCCGATGTGTTGCGGAAAGCAATGGGTAAAAAACAGAAGTCAGTTCTCGATAAAATGAAAGCCCAGTTCATATCAGGAGCGTCAAAAAAATATCCTGATACGGCTAAACTTGAAAAGATCTGGACCGATTGGGAAGCATTTGCTCAATATGCTTTTAATAAATCGCATTCCACCTGTTATGCTTTTGTGGCTTACCAGACCGCCTATTTAAAAGCCCATTATCCTGCAGAATACATGGCAGCTGTTCTCAACAATGCCGGCAGTATTGAAAAGATTACATTTTTCATGGAAGAATGTAAACGTATGGGTCAGAAAGTTTACGGCCCGGATGTTAATGAATCAAAAAAAGGTTTTGCAGTAAATGATAAAAGTGAGATCAGGTTTGGTCTTGGCGGATTGAAAGGAGTTGGTGAAGCTGCTGTTGAAAGCCTCATCGCTGAACGTGAAATTAATGGCCACTATCCAACCGTTTTTGATCTGATCAAAAGAATCAATCAGCGCACTGTTAATAAAAAAACGCTGGAAAGCCTTGTTTATGCCGGTGCATTTGACTGTTTCAGCGAAATGCATCGTGCCCAGTATTTCCATATACCACAGGGTGATAATACTACGGGCATGGAAAAGATAATACGGTTTGGAAATGTATTTCAAACAAATTCAGCCGGCGCTTCCAATACCTTATTTGGCGACCTTGCTATGCCTGATGTGGTACCTCCTAAAATTCCAACATGTGAACCCTGGCCGCTGGTTGAACTGCTGGATCACGAGAAAGAAGTAACTGGTATGTTTATGAGTGGACATCCACTCGATAATTTCCGTTTTGAAATAAAACATTATGGAATAACCAGACTGGGCGAATTTAATGAGATCAAAGACGCAATCAATCTTTCTCCTAATGCCGGTCGTACTTTCCGGCTCGCGGGACTGGTAGTTGATGCCCAGCACAGGCTTACAAAAACGGGCAGGCAATTCGGTTCATTGATGATCGAAGACTATACCGGAAAAACGGAATTGATGTTATGGAGCGACGATTATACACGGTATGCTGCATACCTGGAAAAGGGAAAAAACCTGTTCGTCACGGGCTCATTCAAACCTCGCTTTAACAAAATCGAGTTTGAGTTTAAGATAGAAAAGATAATATTATTGGAAAGCATTAAACAAATGCTGACAAAACAGGTTATAGTTGACATCGAAGCCAGGTTTGTAGATGAAGGACTGGTCAGATTCCTGGAAAACAATGTTAAATCGAATCCCGGAAGAACCGGTCTGAAGTTCAACATCAGCGATCCAAGGGCACAAAACAAGATCACGATGTTTACAATGGAGACCGGGATTGAAATGAATGACGAATTGGCGGCTTATTTGTATGACAAACAGGAGCTGGAAGTACAGGTTTTAACTAATTAATATACAGAAAATTAGATAGCTTTGACGTTTAAACACAGACCAAATGTCAGAAAAACAGCTCCTAAAGTTGTTATCAACATCTGTGGGAATGTCAAACATGCCGTTATTGTCGATTGGATGTAAATTTGCCCTATAGCAGCATACTGATTGAAAGAATTAGAATAATAAAATAAAATATAAAACTATGGCATCAGAATTCAATGATTCAAACTTCCAGGATAAAGTGATTTCTTCAGAAAAACTTACTGTTGTAGATTTTTGGGCAGAATGGTGTGGACCTTGCCGTGCAATAGGCCCGGTTATCGAGGAGCTTTCCAAAGAATACGATGGAAAAATCAATATCGGAAAAGTAAACGTTGACCACAATCCGCAGTTATCTGTTAACTACGGTATCACTTCAATTCCGGCTATCCTTTTCATTAAGGGTGGTAAGGTTGTAGACAAGTTGGTTGGCGCTCAACCAAAATCAAATTTCGTTAAGAAAATTGAACAACATATCTGATTCGGTGTCAACTTTATCAGCCCTCCATATAATCTGGGGGGCTTTTTTTTTGTGTAAAAGCAAGTTTCATAGAGTAAACATAAGAATGAGCTTCCACTCAATATAGCGGTGATTTGCACTCAATAAAGCAGTGATTTGCAGGAACAAATTGATAAGTTTATGAGTTCTTAGCTTTATATTGCCGGCCATTGAATCCTGTTTGTTACCAAAAACTAGCTGAATGAATCTTCACGTCGATAACCTGCTTCGTGGTCTTCTGGGAATGTTCTTCTTGATTATGGTTTGTTTTGCCCTCAGCAATAACAGGAAAGCTATCAACTGGAAGCTTGTTCTTATCGGAGTAGTTGCACAGATCTGTTTTGCACTTGGTGTATTGAAGGTGAATTTTGTAAAGATCTTTTTTGGATGGTTATCAGCCAAATTTGTTGAGCTTATAAATATCGGGCATAAAGGCATCGAATTTATCTTCGGTAACCTTGCCGACCCTTCTGGTCACTGGGCCTATATTTTCGCCGTCCAGGTTTTACCAAATATTATATTTTTCTCGGCTTTGTCGGCTATGTTGTATTATCTCGGCATCCTTCAGAAGATAGTTTTTGTTTTTGCCTGGATGTTGAAAAAAATCGGGATCTCCGGCCCGGAAAGCGTTTCAACAGCAGCCAATATTTTCCTTGGACAAACTGAAGCTCCGCTGATGATCCGGCCTTTTCTTGATAAGATGACCCGGTCTGAAATTCTATGTATCATGGTTGGGGGTATGGCGAACACCGCGGGTAGTGTGCTCGCGGCCTATGTAGGATTTCTCGGTGGGAACGACCCGGATCAGCAAAAATATTTTGCGTTACATATGTTGAGCCAGTCAATTATGAGCGCACCGGCAGCAATAGTTGTGTCAAAGGTATTGTTTCCTCAAACTGAAAATGTGATCCGCGAACTCCATGTACCCAGGGAGAAAATCGGTGATAATTTCCTCGATGCAATTTCACTTGGAACTACGGATGGAATGAAACTAGCGGTAAACGTTGGGGCCATGCTGATCGTTTTCACTGCTTTGATGTATCTCTGTAACTGGATACTTGGTTCTGTTGGATACTGGTTCAGTATTAATGATGATATCGCCCGGGCAACAAATGGCCGTTATGATTCTCTCTCATTACAGATGTTACTCGGATATATCTTCTCTCCCGTAGCATGGCTGATAGGTGTAAATTCTAAAGAGATGGTTGCGGTTGGCCAGTTGCTTGGTGAAAAAACGATTCTAAACGAATTTGTTGCTTATGTTTCTTTTGGGCAGATGAAAAACGCCGGTACAATTGCTGATCCGAAATCCATCCTGATTGCAACTTATGCTTTATGCGGTTTTGCAAATTTCGCTTCAATCGGGATCCAGATTGGTGGGATTAGTCAGATTGCACCTTCGCAAAGAAAAAATTTAACTGAGCTGGGCATTCGAGCATTGATTGGTGGTACTATTGCTTGCCTCATGTGTGGCTGTATTGCCGGAGCCTTGTCTTAGTCTTATCTTAAGATGCCAAACATTACCAATTCAGTCTGTCCAATAATCCCAATTCAGTCTGCCTAACATTCCCGATTCAGTCTGCCCAACATTCTCTGTTCAGGCTTGTTATTCTGTAATACCTTTGCAACCGATTTTGTGACTGAACCCTCATTGAAATGAAAGAGAACATACAGGCAATAACAGCCCGGGAACCGAATAAAGCAATTGCCGCAATAGCGGAAAAAATAATAGGAAAACAGCGGATTAGCCCTGCCGAGGGATTAATGTTATTTGAGCATGGCAGCCTCCCGTTTCTGGGAGCATTGGCTAACCTGGTCCGCGAGCGGCTTCATGGTAATACCACCTATTTCAATCGCAACTTTCATATCGAGCCGACAAATGTTTGTGTGTTTTCCTGTAAGTTTTGCTCCTATTCAAAACTCTATGCTCATCGTGAAGATGGCTGGGAGCTGACGACTGCCCAGATGCTGGACATAGTTAAAAAATATGATGGTCAGCCTGTTACTGAAGTTCATATAGTGGGTGGTGTACATCCTAAGCTTACGATGGAGTTTTTTGCCGATCTTCTTCGAAAAATAAAATCACATCGTCCTGATTTACATATTAAAGGTTTTACTCCTGTTGAACTTGATTATATGTTCCGGAAGGCAAAGGTTACTGTAGAAGAAGGAATGAAATATTTGCAGGAAGCAGGACTGGATTCCCTTCCCGGCGGAGGTGCAGAAATATTTCATCCAGAGATCCGTCAGCAGATTGCTGATGACAAAGTAGATGCTGAAGGTTGGTTGCATATACATCGTGCAGCACATGAACTAGGTATGCATTCAAATGCAACCATGTTATATGGCCATATAGAAAAATACGAACATCGTATCGATCATATGGAAAGGTTAAGAGCCTTACAGGATCAGACAGGTGGCTTTAATACATTTATCCCGCTGAAGTTCCGCAACAAAGACAATGCGATGAGCAATGTGCCTGAAAGCAGCATCATAGAAGATATGAAGATGTATGCCGTTGCCCGTTTGTACATGGATAATTTTCCGCATCTGAAAGCTTACTGGCCGATGCTTGGCCGACAAAACGCCCAGCTTGCCCTGTCATTTGGCGTAAATGATATCGATGGCACAATTGACGATTCCACAAAGATCTATTCAATGGCCGGCTCCGAAGAACAAACTCCTTCAATGAGTACCGACCAACTGGTTTCCCTGATTAAACAGGTGAAGAGAAGGCCAGTGGAAAGAGACACTTTGTATAAGGAGTTGATGGTATATTAATTCTCTGATTGGTATATTAATTCACTGATTAGTATTACTAGTATTAAGATCCAATGTTTTTTAATGAACATATCCTGCTATAAATTCCTGCTATAAATCTATATGACTTAGTAAACAAACGGGGAAGAATACAAATCATTAAAATGCTTTACATTTAATTTTATGGCTCTCCCAAATATTTTTTCCCGCGAGGTAACTGAGAAATTAATCGAAAGGATCAACAAACTGCATGCGACTTCTACACCCGGCTGGGGTAAAATGACGGTCGCCCAGATGCTGGCTCATTGTAATGTTACCTATGAGATGGTTTACGAGAATAAACATCCCAAACCAAATAAGTTCCTGGGTTTCGTGCTAAGGTCTTTTGTCAAAAAATACGTAACCAACGAACAACCATACAAACGAAACATGAGGACTGCGGCACAATTTCTTATTCACGAAGTAAGAGATTTTGAAAAGGAGCGTTTGAGACTTATTGATCATCTCAATAAAACCCAACAACTGGGCGAGGCCCATTTTCACAACAAAACATCTCATTCATTCGGGAAACTTTCGAAAGAAGAATGGAACAACATGTTTTACAAACACGTTGACCATCATCTTACACAATTTGGCGTTTGATGATTGGGATTTCACCCCGGGCTATGCGAAGTCAACCCCTATCGGGGTTGTAAGGCCTTCGGCATCTGCGTTTCATAATTCACAACTCATCACTCATCACTCATAACTCATAACTCTCTTCCCCTATTCCGATTTCAAACTCTTGACTGGGTTTGAAATTGCTGCTCTGATTGCCTGGAAACTAATGGTAAAAAAAGCAACAGCGATCACCAGGATAGCGCCGGAAGCAAATAGTTTCCAGTTGAGCGGAGTTCTGTATGGATAGTTTTGTAACCATTGATTTGAAGCTATCCAGGCAAACGGCACCGACAATACCAGAGCAAGTATTACAAGTTTTAAAAAGTCGGTTGACAGAATACGAACCACTTGTTGCACAGATGCACCCAGCACCTTCCTGATACCAATTTCTTTAACACGTTTTTCAGCTGAGAGAACAGAAAGACCAAACAACCCGATACAAGAAATGAAAATGGTCAGTATGGCTGAGAAGAAAATGATTTGTTTCCATTTATCTTCCGACTCATATTTTTTGCGATTCTGTTCTTCCATGAAAGTATAACTATAGGGATTTAAAGGATATAATTTTTTATATAAACTTTCTATGAATTTCAAGCTTGCAGTTTCAGTTCCAGGCTGGATCCGCATGATGAGCTTACCATAATGTTTTCCAGAGGTCATCCTGAACATCTGTGGTTTGATTTTAGTGTTCAGCGCTTCATAATGATGATCCTTTACAACACCGACTACCTTAACCTTACGGTTATCGTACCAGAAATTAACTTCCTTTCCAATGGGATCTTTCCAACCAGTCCTTGTTACAAAAGATTCATTCACTAATACTGAATTTATCGAGTCGGAGGTGAACTGGGTAGAAAAATTCCGCCCTTTAACAACCGGAATTTTCATTATTGGAAGATATTTCTCATCCACTGTTTCATAAGCAAAGTTGATCTCAGTTTCACCATTTATTTTGGCAACGGTTGACCACATTCCATTGTTTTTGGGAGCCACCTCTATGATATTTTTGTTTTGTAGTAATTCTGCCCTGAATGTATTTACATCATTCAGCGACATCCCCCTGTTAGTTACAATGACCAGATTGTTATCATCATAACCGAGATCGGTGCTGGTTAGGTAACTTAATTGAGAATAGATTACCATGGTAGCTATGATAAGAAAAGAGGCCAGAAAAAATTGCAGTACGACCAGTGATTTCTGAAGATAATTTTTGCCTGACATTGTGAAGCGGCTGTACAAAGTCTGAACCGGCTGATACCCGGACAAAACAATTGCCGGATAGAAACCGGCCATTAATGATGTAATTAAGAACAAAACAAGGTAGGCTCCTACAAGCCAACCATCAACGAGATAAGCCAGGGCCAGCTTTTTATTTGACAGTTCATTAAACAAAGGCAGTGCTAGTTGTACAAGTAGTATTGCCAGGATAAAAGCGCCAAATGAAAGCACAAACGATTCGCCAAGGAATTGCAAAATCAATTGTTTCCGGTCCCCTCCTACTACTTTCCTGATACCGATTTCTTTCGCACGTTTTACGGACTTTGCTACAGTAAGATTGATAAAATTTATGCATGCAATAAGAAGTACAAAAATCGCAATGCCACTTAAGATATAAGAAAACATAGGATTGCTTCCACCTACCAGGCCGTTGTCTGCCTGGAAATCAGTACTCAGGTGCATTTCGGTAAACGGTTGTAATAACTGGGTAATATGGTCCTTCATACCATATTTTTCCCTTGCTTCTTTGATGGCTTCATTTGCATCCTGTTCGAAAACCTGCTGCATTTTCTTTTCAACTTTCCGCGCATCAACATCTTTACCAAGCACCACAAAAGTATTCATAAATGAATTTAACCAGTTCAGACTCCGGGCTTCTTCTTCTTTGCTCACATTTATCGGCAGCAATATTTCGAACTTTACAGATGAATTTTCAGGTTGTTTTTGAGCAATGCCAATTACGAGGTAAGATGAAAATTCTTCTCCATCTTTCAAAAGTAGCGTCTTACCTATGGCATCAGTCGATCCAAATTGTTTTATTGCCATTTCTTCAGAAAGAACTACCGAATTCGGATCCTTCAGTGCTTCCTTGCCATTTCCTTTTATTAATGGAAATGAAAAAACCGAGAAAAATGAAGAGTCAGTGTAAAAGACTTCCTGCGAACTTACTTCAGTGCCTTTTTTGAGATCAAGCCTGTCCGATTGCAGACGCGTGAAAGCAGTTATTTCGGGTACTGCAGCTGAAAAGCGTGGACCCTGGAAATACCCGGTATATGGATTCTTATGAACAACGCTATCCCCTGGAACGCTTCTTTTGCTCACAACACGGTAAATCTGGTTCACATCCCGGTGAAACTGATCATAACTTACTTCATCTTTTATATAAAGCATGATTAGCATAGCGCAGGCAAGGCCAATACTTAATCCGGAGATATTTATAAAAGAATAAGCTTTGTTACGGCTAAGATTTCTTAGTGCTGTTTTTAAATAACTTTTAAGCATTGTAACTGGTTTAAGTTTGGAGCGTAGTGTAAGATCTATACTTTCCTCAAGCCCTATGCCAACTACGAAACCGTTACTAAATAGCAATTTCGGCATCACTGTTTTGAGATACTGTCCGAAAACGGACAAGCTGATGTACGGTTCGGAGTGCGCAATCAATATCCCTGAAATAGATTAAACGCCTGAAGAAATCGACTTAAAAAAAAACCATGAGTACTTCTCGCAAAGTTATCATGGTGTTGGTCATTTGAGTTGGTTCTATTTACTCTTTCAGGCTCTTAAGATATTTTATACTTTGTGGTACCTGTCCGATCACATTACTACTTTCGTCTTCAATGAAATAGTGTTTTATTCCGACCTTTTTTGCTTCTTTCAGAATTGCCGGTAAGTCAAGTTCGCCGGTCCCCAGTGCCACATCATTTTCCTGTGAAGTTCCACCGGTAAGATCTTTTTTTGTTCCTTTTCTGAGATCTTTGAGATGCATCAGCTTCCAGCGATTACCGTATTTCTTTAACAAGGCCGCAGGATCGCCGCCGCCAAATTGTACCCAGAGAATATCCATTTCAAATGAAACATACTCCGGATTTGTATTTTTTATCAGATAATCCATCAACGTTCCATCTTCGTAAGGTTGAAACTCGTACCCATGTGTATGATAACAAAAAGTGATGCCTTGTTCCTTCAGCACTTTGCCTGCGCGGTTAAAATCTTCAACGGCTTTTTTTGCATCTTCAAGAGTGAATGTGTTATTTTTATGAGGTATCCAGGAACACATCACATAACTTGCCCCCAAAAGTTTTGCAGTGATTGCAACCGAATCGGGAGATTTTGCCAGCTGCTCATAACTGGCACCAGTAGACGGGATTTTTATTCCACGCTCTTCACATAGCTTTCTGAATTCTTGTGGCGATATACGTCCACCCCCACCTTCTATTTCTGTGAATCCCATCATCTTTATTGTATCCAGCGTTTTTGGTATACTGTTAGGGAAACTTTTTCGGAATGTATAAGCCTGCACTCCCAGCGGCGCAGTAAATAGCGGCTTACTATTTTGTGCCAGTGCAAAATCAGTTGCACATACTAAAAATGCCATTACCAGTCCCAGACAAAAAAATTTCTTCATAATTCAGCTTTATAATTAATGAACAAATATTAAACAAACTATTACGTAACCATGGTGAACAATTCCAACATCCTCTTACCAATAATACCCATAATTTACCATTCAATCACTCTCAACTAACTCATAACTCATAACTCATAATTCATATCTCTCTTCAAGTCGTGCCTCTCTTTAATTCTTCAACAGCGTGGTTCGCCGCTCTTGCGGTTAAAGCCATATAAGTGAGCGTTGGATTCTGCGTGCCTGTTGAAGTCATGCATGCTCCATCGGTTACAAATACATTTTTACAATGATGCAGCTGGTTGTAGCTATTCAGTAATGAAGTTGCCGGATCCAAACCCATTCTTACTCCACCCATCTCGTGTATATCAGATCCGGGAGGTGATTTTGTATCCTCAATTTTTATATTGATAAATCCAGCTTTCTGGAACATTTCTGTCATCTGGCTAACATAGTCAGCCACCATCTTATCATCGTTTTCATCCCATTCACAGGATACGATTAATTGTGGTATGCCATATTTGTCTTTCAGTTCTTTGTGAAGCCGCACATGATTTTTTTCAAGAGGTACACATTCCCCCATCATCCAGCTGCTTATCCGCCAGTTACCCAGCTTAGGATTTAAAAGGTTTTCACGAAGCTGATCACCAATCATACTTGTATCCGTTTCAGTTCCCCGGCCGCCGCCGATGCCAATAGCATAGCCACGAAGAAAATCCATTTCCTGTTTTTTCAGATTTCTGAACCTGGGGATATAACTATTACTTGGATTGCGTCCATCTGTTTTTTTATCGCGAAACCCTTCAAATTCTGCTCCGCCTTTGCCACGGTAATTGTGCCAGGATATATATTTTCCGAGGATGCCATTATCATTGCCAAGACCATTGGGAAAGCGGGATGAAACCGAATTTAATAAAATAGCGTTGCTGTTTAAAGTGGATGCATTTACAAAAATTACGTTGCTGTAATATTCAACCATCTCTTTGGTATTCGCATCAATTATCCGGACGCCGGTAGCCTTTCCCTTTTTTTCATCGTAGATGATGGAATGTACTACAGAATGCGGTCTTATGGTGAGATTTCCCGTTTTCAGTGCCCAGGGCAATGTAGATGCGTTAGAGCTGAAGTAACCGCCATATACACAACCGCGATTACACATGGCCTGGTTCTGACATTTAGTTCTTCCCTGCTGTGTATGTATTGGTTGCGGATCTGTTATATGTGCACATCGGGCCTGGATCAGGTGCCTGTTCTGGAAATTCTTTGCAAGACTTTCTTTGAAATAACCTTCAATATGGCTCATTTCAAAACCCGGCATCACTTCACTATCCGGCAGTTCAGGCAGACCATCTTTATTACCAGCTATACCTGCAAACTTTTCAACATAGCTGTACCATGGTTCAAGATCTTTATAACGTATTGGCCAGTCAACAGCAAAACCATCCCTGGCTGGTCCTTCAAAATCATAATCACTCCAGCGTTGAGTTTGTCTTGCCCACATAAGCGATTTCCCACCCATATGATATCCCCTCACCCATCGAAAAGGTTTTTCCTGTATATAAGGTTGTTCATCGTCTTTCAGCGCAAAGGGCAATGTTTCAGCTCTTAACATACGTGCGCCCTGGTAGTCTTTTCTTCCTGAAAGAGGAACATTACCCCTGTAGTCAAGTTGCCATGGGGCTTTTGATGCAGTAGGATAATCTTTGCCGTGTTTCACTTCCCTTCCACGTTCAAGTACAAGCGTTTTAAGTCCTTTATCACAAAATTCTTTCGCAGCCCATCCACCGCTTGCCCCGGAGCCAATAACAATTGCTTCGAAATTCCTTTCTTCAGGATTAATTAAAATACCAGGCATATATTCAGCATTTACTTTTGATAAACTTGAATGGTCTTGAATTCAATTCAGGCTTTTACATTAACAGAACCATAATAGTGACCAGGAGCTGTTTTATAGCCAAGGTAGTTCACCATCACTTTCTGAGAAGTAGTAAAACCACGAATCGTTTCCGATTTTATCAGCTTGAAAAACTCCAGTTCATCTTTGTTTGTGGAAGCGGATAGTTTCTTCAATGACTGAAGTCTGAGTTCGGGTGACAGGTCTGTAAATGTTTTGCCATCATTAGCCGCGCCCGATGATTGCAAGGCATGCAATTGTTTTTTCACATTCGACTGCATATCCGGCTCATAACAATCATCAATTAGCTTTATCAGGTATTTGTCTACGCCAACTGAAATTGCACCGACCGAATTCCCGGCAGGAATGATGGTATCACAGATTTTTGCAAGAATTTCATGTTCTTCGGATGTAAAACTTGATTGGAAAGTTGGATGTTCGCTCAACCCTAATTTTACCATCCAGGATGGAAGTGTAATCAATGCGCCGGATGCTAACGCAAAATTTTTAACTGCAGTTCTGCGGTCCATAAAACAAGCTGTATTTATATGACAAGAATTGGCGATACCGGGGTTGAATATAGGTAAATTTTCTTACCACAGACGCTGGTGAAGAGATTAAAAAAACGCATAAACAGAATACCGGAACTACTCCGCTTTCAGACTGCGGGCCGGATTTGCTACAGCAGCCTTGATTGACTGAAAACTTATAGTGAATACTGTAATCAACAGGATTGCTACCAGAGCTACGACGAATATACCAGGCCCGAGGTTAACTTTGTAAACAAAGCCACTTAGCCATTTGCTCATGACCCACCATCCAACCGGGAAAGCAATCAACATCGAAAGCGCAACGAGTTTAAAGAAATCTTTTGAGAGAAGCAGCACGACGGCCCCGGTTGTAGCACCAAGCACTTTTCGTATTCCAATCTCTTTGGTACGCACCTCCGCGTTAAAGGCGGCAAGACCAAATAAACCCAGGCACATGATCAGCACTGCGAGCCCCGCGAAATACTGCGCAAGAACAGAAATCCTTTCTTCAGAAACATATTGTGCCTTGTATTCATCGTCCAGGAAAGAGTATTCAAATGGGATCCCGGGATTATATTTTTTATATAATGTTTCAATACTGCTTAGAGTTTCTTTTTCTTTTCCAGGTTTTATTTTCGCAATCACCAGCGATGTATGGGAAGGATTGTATCTGAATACCAGGGGTACAATAGCTTCATGAAGCGAAGAGATATGAAAGTCCTTTACAACACCAACAATGGTCATATCATTATCCCACATCCTGATAGGTGTGCCGATCGGATTTTTTAATCCCATCACGCGAATGGCAGCTTCATTAAAAATAAGGCTGCTGCTATCAGAACCAAACTCACTGGAAAAACTTCTTCCGTCTTTCATTTTTATACCTAAGGTCTCTATAAGACCATAATCCACGGACCGCACTGCAAAGTCTATTTTTTGCTTTTCATCTTTACCAGGCCAGCTGATTCCGTATGTGGATGACCCGTTGCCAGCTTGTGCCAATCGTGATTCGAGGGTAGAAGCCCTTAACACACCCGGAGTTTGTTTCAATTCATTTAAGAAAACGTCGGTGTTCTTATTAATGCCACCCGATCTTTCAAAAGAAATCATCGAAATGCGGTCATAACCCAGGTTTTTAGACTGGATAAATTTCATCTGCTGATAAACAACAATCACGGAAACAATCAGCAATAACGAAACGGTAAACTGAAATACCACCAGGCCTTTCCTGGCCAATAGTTCAGAGATTGAATTTTTAGGTCTTCCCTTAAGAACTACCACTGGGTTAAAGCCAGACAAATAAAAAGCAGGATAACTTCCGGAAACAAATCCGGTAACAAGGGTAGCTGTGAGTAACATCAGTATCAACTCAGCATTAATATTAAGCTCTATCTGTTTTCCAGTAAGATTATTAAAGTAAGGTAATAGTATCGCGACTATCAGGCATGCGGCCAACACTGAAAACAGGACCATAAACATCGCTTCACAAAGAAACTGAAACACCAATGCACGACGGGATGAGCCAACAGCTTTTTTGATACCAACTTCTTTGAGACGCCTGGATGCTCTTGCGGTGGAAAGATTCATAAAGTTGATACAAGCCACTACGAGGATGATAATGGCTATAACTGAAAATAATTTAACGTACTCAATTCTTCCGCCAACCTGCTTCCCGTTTTCATAGTTCCCGTGCAGGTATGCACCCGAATAAGGTCTTACGAACAAGGAGTAAATATTGCCCTCGTTGTATTTCTGGAGGAAGTGCTGAATCTTTTTATTAAACTTAGCAACATCGGTTCCTTTCTTTAACTGCAGATATGTGGATGGGCCGGTATTCCACCACTTCTGGCCATTGGTCCAGATTTCGTTGATTAATATTTCATGAGTAAGAAGGATGTCAAATTTCATCGAAGTATTGGACGGCAAAGTCGCAAATACGCCGGAGACAGATGCCTGCTTTTTGTTTCCGAACATTTCATAGCCCAGTCTTTTGCCTATAGCATTTTCAGGTGAGCCATATAAACTTATAGCCAGTTCCTTTGAAACAACAACGTTGTTCCGATCTTTAAATACCTGGCTTTTATTTCCCTGTAAAATCGGGAATGTAAACATTTCAAAAAAGTCTTTGCTGACAAATGAACCATATGCTTTTAAACTTTTATTTTCAAGCCCCACATCCATCCTCATTCCCTCTTCATATAATGACATGATAGGAGTTGCAAGTTCAACTTCCGGCAGATCTTTTGCCATTGTCTCAGCGAGCATTCCCTGCGTGCCATCGTGAACAATCATCTCACCGTTTTCCTTGCTTAGCTCCATTACCTGGAACAATTGCTTGTCGTTTTTATGGAACTTATCAAAATGCAGTTCTTCATTGATCCACAGGTAAATAAAAAACGCGCAAACAAGCCCAGTTGTCAACCCGAGGAAGTTTATCAGGAATGAAGTTTTAAACTTCTTCATATTCCTGAACGCAATAAGTAACTGGTGCCTTATCAAGAGAGTTATGAATTATGAGTTATGAATTATGAAAGGTAGTTGTGAATTATGAAATGGTTTTTAGGATCTGCATAGTGTACAGACAAAAAAATGCCAACTAATTAATTAGCTGACATTCAAATGTTTACTTATTAATTAGTTTCTGCGCCTGTCCGATTCTGAAGGCTGACTGTCCGAAAATGAACGCAAAGAGAGATATGAATCACTTCAAGAGAGATATGAATCACTTCAAGAGAGATATGAATTATGAGTTATGAGTTATGAAAGTAGTTATGAGATAAGTCAATTATGAAATGTTTACTGGTTCTACGTATTGCGTGAAGTTTTCGATGAGGTCAGCTTGTTGCTCCTGTCGCCATTGGAACCGGCATATTAATTCTTTTGGATTGTTGTCGAGGAAGACGTGGAGGGTAAGACCGTCTTCATAGGGCAGAAAATTCGTGCGACTGAAGGTGAAGGTCTCGCCAACCGGGTGAACGTTTTTGTCATAGTCTGTGAAAGGTTTTACGACTACATATTTCTGACCTGGGTTCAGGTTTAGGGGATTGCTCATGTTGATGTTTTATTTTTGATGATTTATTTTTGATGTTTTCTGAATTGTGTTCTTAACTTATCCGAAGTTATAGGGATTTGTAAAGGATACTTATAGACATTCAGTGGTTGGAAGATTTCTTTGAGTAGATGGCACTGGAGTAAATAGCACTGGAATAGATGGGATTTGAGAAGGTAGTATTTTGAGTAGATGCCATTTGAACAAATTGCATTGAGTAGATGGCATTTGAGTAGATTGCATATCGACAACTATTAACTTTTTCTATGAGCCTCTATACAGATCATTTAGAGATATACAAAAGGTCCATGCTGGCGCCGGACTATGTTATTCAAAAGATCATAGTTGCAAAACATTTTATAGATAATAATTACCAGGGCGACATTTCGCTCAACGAAATTTCCAGGGCCTCACTTATCTCAAAATTTCATTTTATCAGGTTGTTCAGGAAAACTTATGGCAGAACGCCCAATCAATACCTGGTAGAAATCCGGATAACAAAAGCAAAACTTATGTTGAAACAAGGCTACGCGGTCTCGGATGTTTGTGTCGCGGTCGGGTTTTGCAGCATAACATCTTTTACCTCCCTATATAAAAAAATCACTGGTCATACACCCGCCTATTTTAGAAGATTGTCGTCAATCAAAAAAGCAATTCCGGATAATAATTTCCAAATCTGAACCCGGATATTTGTCGCATGAAAATCAAGATTACCAGCCTGCCCGTTAAAAACCAGGACGAGGCACTAAAGTTTTATACTGAAATACTCGGATTTGTGAAGAAAACAGATTTACCCCTCGGTGAGCACAAATGGCTCACGGTTGTTTCCAATGAAGAACAGGATGGTGCGGAACTACTTCTTGAACCAATGGGATTTGAACCGGCCCGTGTTTACCAGAAAGCATTGTTTGAAGCAGGTATACCGTGGACCGTATTCAATGTAGAAGATGTTGACAAGGAGTTCGAGAGATTGTCGGGGCTGGGAGTAAACTTCAGTGTAAAACCAATAGCAATGGGCCCTGTAAAAATCACCGTTTTAGATGATACCTGCGGTAATAATATCCAGCTGATCCAACTTCTTTGATACATCTGCTGTAAGACTATGAGCAAGAGGCCAATGAACCGTTCAACATTCGCTGAGACTGATTGGAATATGAACAGCGAGTCCTCCCTCAGAAGTTTCTTTGTATTTATTATTCATGTCTTTTGCAGTATCCCACATTGTTTTGATAACTCCGTCCAGGGAAACCTTTGCAAAATCTGGTGAGCTCTGCAGTGCGAGTTGTGATGCCGTTATTGCCTTGATGGCTCCCATGGTATTACGCTCAATACAAGGAACCTGGACCAGGCCGGCAATCGGATCACAGGTAAGACCAAGGTGATGCTCCATAGCAATCTCGGCCGCCATCAAAACCTGTCGCTGTGTTCCGCCCAGTACTTCCGTGAGAGCTGCCGCAGCCATAGCAGAGGAGACCCCCACTTCTGCCTGGCAACCACCCATGGCCGCAGAAATAGTTGCTCCTTTTTTGAATATGCTGCCCATTTCAGCCGCGGTCAGCATGAACTGAACAATCTTATCCTCGTTATAACCATCGCAAAAAATTGTATAGTATTGAAGTACTGCCGGTATTACTCCTGCGGCACCATTGGTTGGAGCTGTTACTACCCTTCCGAAAGATGCATTTTCTTCATTTACGGCCAGCGCAAAACAGCTAACCCAGTCAAGCGTGTATTTAAAATCATTGCCGCCTGCCCTGATTTTCATGAGCCATGAATCGTAATCTTCGTAAGTCCTGCCACCAAGTAGTTTTGCATTTAATTCGGCCGCACGCCGTTTTACATTCAGCCCACCGGGTAAAGTCCCCGAAGTATGACAACCACGAAAAGTACATTGTTTCATAACTTCCCAGATCGCCAACAATCCTTGCTTCGTTTCGTAGTCCGGTCTCCAGGTATTTTCGTTTTCAAGCACCACGTCACTTACAGCGAGACCCGTGCGCCGGCACCAGTGTAACAAATCATCAGCACTGTCGATGGGAAAAGGCAACTCGATCCCTTTTCTGACCAGCGCAGGTTCATCTTCTTTTTTAATAAACCCACCACCGATAGAATAGAAAGTTTCCGCAATCTCACGGCCATCAATAAACGAAGCAAGAAATGTAAGAGCGTTCGGATGATAAGGTAAGGCTTCGGTCTTCAGAAACTCTATGTCTTCTCTGGGATCAAAATCAATCTCATGTTTGCCCGCCAACACTAGAATTTTCATCGAAGAAATATCAGTGATCTTTGGTGCAATGGCGTTAACATCAAAGGTTACCGGGTCATCGTTACAAAGTCCCAGTTGAACTGCTATGTCAGTGCCATGTCCAATGCCTGTTTTGGCAAGAGATCCATAAAGCAATACACGAACAGATTTGATATTAAACAAGTCGCCGGCTGCTTCAATATTTATTATGAAACGTTGTGCCGCTCTCCATGGACCCAGTGTATGTGAGCTTGAGGGACCAACGCCAATTTTGAAAATATCGAATACAGAGATGGCTTCGTGTGGCAAAGAAAAGATTTAAGGAATTGAACAACTTTCAGATCTTACTTAATATCGACGACGTTAATATCGAAAATTAAAACCGAGTTACCTGGTATCGTAATATTACCGTTAGCATCTCTCTGGGGCTGGCTACCATAGGCTAAAGACGGGGGTGCGAACAAACGTATACTTCCGCCTTCCTGAACGAGCGGAATACCCTGAATCCAGGCAGGGATAAGGCCCTGCAAGTTGAAAACCTGGTTGCCAGGAGACTGCGGGATTGTATTGCCGTTAGTTAGTTTAAGATTATAGCCAACTTCGACAGTTGAGCATTGATTTGGGAAAGCACCAGTTCCGGGTGTCAATATTTGGTAGTACATGTTGCTTTTATATTTTGTGGCTGTAATTCCATTTGCTGTAAGATAGTCCTTAACCATTTGCTCTTCGACGGCCGGAGCTACATCATTATTTTCCGGACACTCACTTTTTTTATTACATCCCGTTGACATTAATAGGATCAATGCAAGTCCTGCCACTAATTTTCTCATTTTCTTTTTTTGATTTGATTATTTTGTTTTGATTTTATTTTATTGTTTTGGTTTTTTAACTTGATAAGACTCATTCACCAACCTTAGCGCTGCACTGACACAACATTCATTCTAAATCTCCCTTGCTATCAGCACTGCTTCCTTCAGTTAAGCCGGAACGCCTGGTACTCAATCTGTCAGAAATCCGACCTTCAGTTTTGTCAGAAATTCCACCTTCAGTTTTGGCGGAACTCAGGCCTTCGGTTTTGACAGAATTTCCTGCTTCGTTTTTTACCCGGTTTTCAGCCCTTGCCTTAAACTCAAGATACTGCTGTTCCTTCATATCCCATTGGTGCCTTTTGTAGATTACAGCCACGAAACCGGCAATTAAACCAACCGCGGTTATCAGCAGCGCTGGACTAAGTGTACTGTTCGCTGCCATATCTGCACGCTTATACCAAAGTCTTGCACTTATCAGGATCACCAAAACCGGCACCGAAAAAAGAATACCAACCGGGATACCGAATAATAACTGAGTAATCAGCTTGCCTTCCCGTTCGCGGTTAGCCTCCCAGTATTCAATATAAAGTCGTTCCTGTTCACTATTCATAACGGCCGCAAAATTAAGAATACTAATTAACTATCATGGATTTATACTGAAATCAGCATTTTTAATTTACCTTAGGACCAAAATCCATAATTTGAAATTATCCTCTGTATTTGCACAATACTTCTACCAAAACAAAAAACTGAACCTCCCGGGGATAGGCAGTTTCGAGATTGATCCATCCATCCCCATCACGGATTCTTCAGATAAAAATTCTCCGGACTTTAAACAACATATTCGCTTTACAAAAAAGACCATCCAAAAACCGGATGACGATTTTATAGATTTTATCCGCATACAGACAGGTAAAATCCGCCCCCTGGCTGAATCTGATCTTGAATCCTATTTGTCTGATGGAAAACTCCTGCTGAATATTGGAAAACCGTTTTTCCTGGAAGGGATTGGAACATTGCATAAAGTGGGTGAAGGCGATTATGAGTTTGCAGCCGGGGCACCTGTGCTGGAAAGACTGGAAGGGGATAAAGCTGGTGAAAAGATTATCAAAAAGCGTCCGGCATTTGATAGTGGATATTCGCAAATTGAACCAGATAACAACAGCAATCGCAAAGCATTACTTGGCATCGGGCTTGCGCTCGGGCTTGGAGCCGTGATCTGGGGTGGGTATTACTTATATAATCGTAATACAGAACCACTCACCCCGGCAGCAATCGAAGACAATCAACCTCCCGAAGCGGCTTCTACCCCCGCTCTTGATTCGGCTACTGTACATACCGTTGATACAACAGCCAGGTTAACCTTAACAGATTCTCTTCCTGTATCATCTGCTCCGGTTGCCCAGGCATCGGTAACGCCGGGTACATTCCGTTATATTTTGGAAACGCCGGCGACTAAAACAAGGGCTTTGAAACGAATCGGTCAACTTGCCCTGGTAAACCCGAAAATGAAAATGGAAACCGCAGACTCAAGCACGTTTAAGATATATGTAGATCTGCCAGGCACCCCGGCAGATACTGCAAGGATCAAAGATTCGCTCAATACCTGGTATTGGGGCAGGAAAGAAATGAAGGTCTCAATACAACAATAAAGCTCTATGCGTCCCGATGCTGCTTATTGGATTCAACATCTCAACCTTTCAAAACACATAGAAGGCGGTTCATTCCGTCAAACATACCGCTCGCCGCTCATCCTCGAAAGAGAATGCCTTGGAAATAATTTTGAAGGGCCCCGGCCTGTTTCAACCAGTATCTATTTTCTATTGGAACAAGGGCAGTTTTCAGCTTTCCATAAAATTTCCAGTGACGAAACCTGGCATTTTTACGAGGGAGATCCATTGGACATTTTCGAATTTGATGACAACGGCCAGCTAATTACGCATAAGCTAGGCCGTGATACCCAGAAAGGCGAATCATTCCAGGTGCTGGTAACAGCGGGCAGGTGGTTTGGCTCAAGGATTGCCGGTAATGGCATCTATTCACTCGTAGGATGCACGGTGGCTCCGGGTTTTGATTTCGCTGATTTCCAACTTGCTGTTCGTGCTGAACTTTCAGCATTATATCCTGAACATAAAACTCTCATTGCAGAAATGACTTATAAGTGAAATCTGAGTTAATATGATCCTTCAACACTTTATATAACCTCGATAAATTGCTTACATTTAAAGCCTAATATAAAAAGAACATATGAAACGCCCGGCTGATGATATTTAC
This sequence comes from Flavitalea sp., assembly GCF_035489435.1. Classification (NCBI taxonomy): domain Bacteria; kingdom Pseudomonadati; phylum Bacteroidota; class Chitinophagia; order Chitinophagales; family Chitinophagaceae; genus Flavitalea; species Flavitalea sp. Next base: position 4,876 of record NZ_DATHKG010000148.1, on the reverse strand, counting down.
ACATATAGTGATGTTTACAGGGCGTTCCGTATGACCAACAACAAAAAATTAAATTGAACATATGAAACATCTTTTGCTGCTTTCCCTTTCTGTTATCTTATCTGTTACGATTTACTCTCAAAAGAAAGCCGTTTCGATATTTAACGGTAAAGACCTTTCAGGCTGGACTGTTCACGGAACCGAAAAATGGTATGTTGAAAATGGCGAACTTATTTGTGAAAGCGGACCCGACAAAAAATATGGTTATTTGTCAACTGACAAAAACTACCAGGACTTCGAACTTGATGTTGAATTTAAACAGGAAGCAAATGGTAACAGTGGAATTTTTATTCGTTCAGGTATAGAAGGTGTAAAAATTTCCGGCTGGCAAGTTGAAGTGGCACCTCTTAATCATAACAGTGGTGGTATATATGAATCTTATGGCCGTAACTGGTTGATCAAACCAAAACCAGAAGACGAAAAATGGCTTAAAACCGGCGAGTGGAACCAGATGAAAATAAGAGCAAAGGGCGATGAGGTGACTACCTGGCTGAATGGTCATCAAATGGTGAACCTAAAAGACGAAAAGATTGGCCAGGGCAAAGGTTTTATCGCTTTGCAGATCCACGATGGTGGTGGTATCAAGGTTCGTTGGAAAAACATGAAAATAAAAGAGCTATAAGTTGATAATTGTTTAATAAGGTCCGGCTAGTGAAGTAGCCGGATTTTTTTTTGAACATACTCATTCATTAATGAAACAACATACTCATTCATTAATGAAACAACTTACTCATTCGTTTATGAAACTACATGTGGGGCAGGATTTTGATGTGGCTAAGGATTTTGATGTTAATCGAGGTTACTCTTTATCATGGGTGCAAGTTGTTCTGCCCATAGCCTGTACATTCTGCCGGAGAAATGCAAACTGTCTGCCGCCACAAGCGAAGCATCGGTTAGTGCTTTTTTCGAATCTGCTGTGATATCAAGATAATTCACTTTTAAAGCTTCGGATACTTCTTTGTTAACTGTGTTGTACTGATCGATTTCTTTTGCTATCCTTTCCGGATCACCGCGCTGTCCAAAGGGTGTGGTACCATAGTCGGGTATAGACAACACAACAACATGATTGGTTTTACCACCGGCCAGGACAATAGCATTTTTCAGGTTTTGCTCAAACTCCTGCCTGTACAAGTTGAGTGAGCCACCACGGTACTGGTTGTTCACGCCAATCAGCAGGGTTACCACATCATAGGTATATGCAAATTTCGTAGCTGTAATAGCCGATTGAAGTTCGCCGGCTGTCCAGCCCGTCCGGGCGATTATCTCGGGATCAGCTAAACTCAACCCCATGGCCCTCAGCATTTCCGTGACAATCACAGGATATCGGTCTGAAAGCGGTACTGACTCACCGATAGTATAAGAGTCTCCCAGGGCGAGGTAATGTTTTAAGCCGGTATCTATAACTCCAGATGCAGGTGCTATTGTTATATTGATGTTGCCCGCTTTCGCGGGTGATTGTTTGTTGCACGCCAGGATAATTCCTAGAACAGCCACTTTTATCAGCATTGAAAAAGATTCAATTCCTGTCATACATCTATATACGCATTTTCTCGCACAGAAGTTCGACACTACAAATGGAGTTTAAAAAACCAGCTGCCTTTCAAACACCAATTGCGTTAATACCTTTTTTACTGCCGTCATCTCAAATCCAATTCCTGGGATAAACAACGCATCCATCCAGTTCAATAATTCCAGAAACAACTCAATCAGAAACAATAAATACCAGAAACAACTCAATCAGAAACAATAATGGAAACCGGGTAAAATATTTGAGGTAGAAGATGAAATGCTTAAGGTGCCAAAATCCCGATGTTTTTAAAATGCGAAAAGGCCCTGCGGGAAAAACCAGTCAGGACCTTTTCTATATTGAGCCAATGACAATTAAACTTGCATCGACGCCGGGAGTTAATAACCCATTCCACCCATATCAGGAGCACCACCACCATGGTTGTGAGCTTCTTCTTTCTTAGGTTTGTCTGCGATTACACATTCGGTTGTAAGAAGCATACCTGCAATAGAGGCTGCATTCTCAAGCGCGATACGTGAAACCTTAGTTGGATCGATAACACCAGCTTTGTAAAGATTTTCATAAACTTCAGTACGGGCATTGAAACCGTAATCAAGTTTACCTTCTTTTACTTTTTGAACAACGATGCTACCTTCGATACCACTGTTTACAACGATCTGGCGAAGTGGTTCTTCGATAGCGCGTTTAACAATAGCTATACCGGTATTTTCATCTTCGTTCAAACCTTTCAGTTTTTCGAGAGACTCGATAGCACGGATAAAGGAAATACCGCCACCTGGAACGATACCTTCTTCAACAGCTGCTCTTGTTGCATGCAAAGCATCGTCAACACGGTCTTTCTTTTCTTTCATTTCAACTTCAGTAGCTGCACCAACATAAAGAACTGCAACACCGCCGCTTAATTTAGCAAGACGCTCTTGTAATTTTTCTTTATCGTAATCAGAAGTTGTAGTTCCGATTTGTGTTTTGATCTGATTAACACGAGCCTGGATCTGATCTTTCTTACCCTTGCCACCAACAATAATAGTATTGTCTTTATCAATGGTAATTGAAGAAGCCTGACCCAAAGAAACCAGTTCAACAGCTTCCAGTTTGTGACCCATGTCTTCGCTGATCAAAGTACCACCGGTAAGGATTGCGATATCCTGTAACATTTCTTTTCTACGATCGCCAAAACCAGGAGCCTTAACAGCAGCCACTTTCAAAGTACCGCGTAATTTATTTACAACAAGTGTTGCAAGTGCTTCACCTTCCAGATCTTCAGAGATGATCAGCAATGGACGACCACTTTGAGCAACTTTTTCAAGTACAGAAAGAATGTCTTTCATTGCAGATACTTTCTTATCATAAATAAGAATGTATGGGTTCTGCAATTCAACTTCCATTTTTTCGCTGTTTGTAACGAAGTAAGCAGATACATATCCACGATCGAATTGCATACCTTCTACAACATCAACTGTTGTATCAGTACCTTTTGCTTCTTCAACAGTGATAACGCCTTCTTTACCAACTTTGGTGAAAGCCTGGGCGATCAGTTTGCCGATATTGTTATCGTTATTAGCTGAAATGGTAGCAACCTGTTCAATCATTTTGCTGTCGGAACCAACTGCTTTTGATTGTGCTTTCAGGTTTTCAACCACTTTAATTACGGCTTTATCAATACCACGTTTCAGATCCATAGGATTTGCACCGGCAGCAACGTTTTTCAAACCTTCGCTGATGATAGCTTGTGCAAGAACAGTAGCAGTTGTAGTACCATCACCTGCAATATCGGCAGTTTTGGAAGCTACTTCTTTAACCATTTGAGCACCCATATTTTCGATAGGATCTTCCAGTTCAATTTCTTTTGCAACAGTAACACCATCTTTAGTTACAATTGGAGCACCAAATTTTTTCTCTAATACCACATTGCGTCCCTTTGGACCTAGAGTAACCTTAACGGCATTTGCAAGGACGTCAACGCCCCTTTTCATCTTATTACGGGCTTCGATATCGAAGAACAATTGTTTTGCCATGATTATATTGTTATTTGTTTATTTGATTTTTATTGTGACAAGTTGAAGACATCAGTACTGAACTGACGATAATTAAACTATTGCAAGAATGTCACTTTCTCTCATGATGAGGAGATCATCACCTTCAATCTGAATTTCAGTTCCGGAGTATTTGCCATACAAAACTGTATCGCCGACCTTAACTGTTACAGGTTCGTCTTTTTTACCAGGTCCTGCTGCTACTACTGTACCACGTTGTGGTTTTTCTTTTGCGGTATCCGGGATGATGATACCACCGGCGGACTTTTCTTCCGCTTTAGCTGGTTTCACTATTACCCTGTCGTGTAAAGGGGTAACATTAACTTTTGGCGCGGCAATTTTAGAATTAGCCATAATTATCAATTTTTGATTTAGTGAATTGTAAGAAATTTACCATTCAGGCGCGTAAGGCTGAAGGCTGGCAAATGTAGGCGAATTTTGTACCAATTCATTTTTAAAAGCCAATTTTGCAGGGTCAGTGTAAGCATTGTCAGACATATGGCCGCCCCGCCACCTATATTCTCTCCACTGTGTCATTTTTACAGTTCAAGCCAGGTATTTGGTTTTAAACAGACTAATCGCCCCGAAACTACGTTTAGGTCTTAAGACCCCAATTGAATCCCAGCCAAAATCCCAAACTGATGAAAAACTCCCTACTGGCATTGCTACTTGCCCAACTTTTGTTCATATCCTGCTCAAAAAGCAAGGACGAATCTAATCTTATCTCTGAAACTGCCACTATTTCAAAAACAAAGTTCCCTTGCGGACCTGCATGTACGGCAGAAGCCTGGCTTCTGATTACTGACAATTCTGTGAGCTACGAACCTGTAAATCTTCCTGATAATTACAAGGTATCACAACTGGCTGTCAGGGTGACCCTCAAAAAAACAGGATCCCGGTCTAATGCCTGGGAAGGTACGGGGGAAGAAAAAGTAGAAGTAATTAATATTGTGCAAAGATGATCCTCGTGTCGACTGTTGCCTGAATTTTACATTGTTCATTTTGCGCGTTCATGGCGTTCACTCGGTTCTTCCCTTCGCCGGATGGGCCTGAGGTTGGTTTGATTTGCCACTGTGATTCCTGGTTAATACCATTGTTCATTCCGGGTCTCTGCTGTTGTCTCCGATCGGCTTTTGTTCCCTGATCGGCTTTTAGTTCCCTGATCGGCTTTTTTAGGTATTCATGTTGTGCTAGGGATTGATGGGCCCTGATGGACTTCAGTAACTCCGAACAGGTCTCATGTATGAGAATGGTTTCTGCAAATGTGTAAATTTAA
>NZ_DATHKG010000147.1:0-62297 GCF_035489435.1 Flavitalea sp. | reverse complement strand
CCCACGTGCTACATATAAATCAAGATCGTTGTCGCCATCAGCATCAAATAATAACAAGCCCATATCCTGGAATCCTGTTTTTTGAATGCCTTGTGTACCTTGCATATCCCCGGCATCCTGAGCAGCTTGGGCCTCTTTGGCGTCTTGAAGATCTTGTGCATTTTGTTTGTTATGAATGCCCTGGTTATGCTGCATCTCCCGGACCGGCGATGAATTGGTTATTGGCTTTTCTTTGAAATTGCCATTAGCCTGTTGAATCAAAGCCGTTGTGGTGAAATCTGAATTTCCACCAACGATGATGTCGTCGAGTCCATCACCATTTATATCACCGGCTGCAAGGGCAGGCCCATACTCTGAAAACTTATGCGGTAACAAACGTTGAATGTTGAAATCAATCTGATCGGCTTGCCTATGATGATATTGCAGACTAACGGTAGCAGTGACTTCCTTAAATAAAGCATTAGTAGTTAAAACAGGCAGATTCCAATCCTGGGTTGTCCCGGCATTTTTTATATCAATCTTTATAGTCTGATCGGCCCTGATGTTTTTTATTACCTGTTTTAGCCCAAGCGGCCATTTTACAACCAGCGAATCTATTGTTGAAATAGTATCAAGACCGAAATGCGGATTCAACTGGATGGTGGAAAGATAACCACGATACGGCGTTTGCTCATAAGCCTGCTGTTCGCCACTATAATAAATTTCAATCCATGCGCCCAGGCCATTCCGGTTTAAGGTATCACCTGATAACTGAACCGATAGATAATGGTTATTTGATTTCTCACCTTGATTTGTATTTTCTTCAACCTTTGAAATCGTGTTCTCATAAACCGAAGCCGGATCATTGATATTATTAATAACGAAATCAAGATCGCCATCATTGTCGAGATCTGCATAAGCTGCCCCATTTGAAAATGAAGGTTGCTGCAGGCCCCATAGTGTTGAAACATCCTCAAACTTTCCATTGCCCTTATTATGATATGCATAGTTGTGCAACTTTACTTCCGGGATCTGTGAAAGTGTACTGTGTTCAGAGCCGGTAAAATTTGCTTCTTTCCGATAAGCAATAAAGTCGTGATCAGTGATGTCTTTCGGAAATCCATTGGTAACGATCAGATCCCTGAATCCATCGTTATCAAAATCAGCAGCGAGCGGTGTCCAGCTCCAGTCAGTCTCTGCGATCCCAGCGAAATAAGCTATATCAGCGAAAACTGGATCGCCAACAGAATCATTCGAATTCACCCTTGGGCCCAGGTTAAGCTGCAAGGTGTTTCGCACATATTGATGCTGGTATTTAAAAAAATCATTAAGCTGATAGGTTTGATAACTCCCCGGATTCATCATCATTTTTTTCCGGTAATTATCTTCGGGGTTCATATCAAGCTCGATAATATCAGATAGTCCATCATTATTGATATCAATAATATCCTGGCCCATTCCATTGGCTGAAGTATGTTTAAAATAGCTGGCTGCCTTATCTGTGAAAGTGCCATCATGGTTGTTTATATATAGCAGATCATTTGCAATGAAGTCATTCGTAACAAATATATCTTTCCATCCGTCTTTATTTATATCAGCTATGGTCACTCCATGCCCATATCCTTCAGCGATAACACCAGCCTCGCGTGACACGTTTGTAAAAACAGGGTGACCGGCTGCTATGTTCATTGAGTTTCGGTACAGGCGCCCGGTGCTGGGAAATGAACCATCCGTAATCTTTGGCTTAAACACAGATGGATTCACGGTTTTGAGAATCTCATTTACTACCAGGTAAACATCAAGGTCGCCATCATTATCATAATCGAAGAAACTGGCCATGGTGGTATGGGTCGTATCATCAAGTCCATACACAGCTGCCTGATCTTTGAAAAATGGCAACTTGTTTTTGTCAAGACCCTGGTTTATATAAAGCAGATTTTTTCTTTTACCAGCAAGGATATTCATCGCTGTACAAACATACATATCCATCCAGCCATCATTGTTGATGTCTACCACGGCAACACCCCGGCTCCAGCGTCCTTCACCATTAACACCGGCAGTTGCTGTTATATCCTGGAATTGCAAATCACCTTTGTTGAGATATAATTTGTTTGAAACCATGGAGCCGGTGAAATACAGGTCCTGCAAACCATCATTGTTAAAATCACCCACACCGACCCCACCGCCATTATAAATATTTGTGAGATCAATCGGGTTGATAGAATCGTTTTCTATGATTTGGTTATTAAAGTCAATTCCTGAATGATTTCCTGAAACAAGCTGAAACATATGGTTCGATTGTTTGCAAGAAACAATAAGCGCAGTGAAAACCAGGAATAGGTAAAAGTTTAATGATTTCATTGGTTAATGGTTTGAAAACATGTCATGTAGTAACAATCGTCCAAATTCGGTTTTACCTCCGCGAGACCTAAATTTCACCTCTAAAAGCCCATATCTACAAAAAAAATTTTGAATATCAAGTTTTTTGTTAGATTTGATATGTATAAATGTATATACATATAGTTTGTAACATTGGCAAGCTAAGGAATTCTTCAATATGTAAACCGTTTGGTCCATCTCTAAAAACAACCTGGTATGAAGAAAAACAACAACAGCTCCTGATTGCCGCCGGTGCTGAAATTCAGGCTTCAGGTTAATCATGGCGCCTGGTTATTCCGGAACACGCTCCTACACAAGTCTACATATTGACTGCTAACAATTGCTATATGAAAAAACAACTGTACGCAAACAACTGGCCAATACCGGGGTCTGTTATTTGTACTTTAATTTTCTCGCTGTTACTCTCCGATTGTTTGTACGCAAACAAAGACGATTTTTATCATCCGGGAATTGAAAAATTCAAACCTTTTGCAGATACAACTGTCACCGGGAAGATTATTGATCAGGCCGGAGCACCACTGGCTGGGGTCAATGTACTGGAAAAAGGCACCACCAACGGCGTTATATCTGACAAGGAGGGTAATTACTCCATTACTGTAAAAGATAAAAACAGTATCCTGGTTGTATCCTATGTGGGAGCCGACACAAAGGAGATCCCGATTGGTGAAAGCAGCAATAATATCAGGATAGAATCGCTGTCCGCTAATCTGGATGATGTGGTGGTAGTTGGCTATGGTACTCAGAGAAGATCTGAGCTTACTAACGCTGTCGTACAAACGACAGGTACGGAAATAAAAAAGACCACCTCGCTTTCGGTCTCAAACTCGCTGGCAGGAAGACTTCCGGGTTTATTTGTAAGCCAGACAAGTTCCGCACCTGGTTTTGATGACGCAAAAATATTAGTAAGGGGCGCCAAGACCTTTCGTAACAGCTCAGCCCTCATCGTAATTGATGGCGTGGCAAATGCTGATCCTGATGGATTAAACCGTATAGATCCAAACGATATCGAATCTATCTCGGTGCTGAAAGATGCCGCCGCCGCCATATACGGAGCCCAGTCTGCCGGGGGAGTTATACTGGTAACAACCAAACGTGGTAAATCCGGCAAAGCGGCTTTGGATTTCAGTTCAACATTTTCATGGTCTTCACCCACTATGAAAATCAGGTCCGCTGATGTATTTGAATACATGGGTGTTCTCAATGCACGTAGAAAACTGGAAGGTACACCACCAGACTTTCCTGATGCATTGGTTGAGTCTTTTCGCAATGGTACAAGAAGGCCGGAAGATTGGTATGATGCTTTGGTAGATGCGCCGGCTAAACAATCAAGACACTCTCTAACGATGAGGGGTGGTACTGATAAAGTAAGATATTTTCTTTCGGTTGGAGCGGCTTCACAAGGTGGTATACTCAGGGGCGATGATAAAACAAAACTGAGACAATACAATCTAAGGAGCAACGTGGATGTTTCTGTTACAAAAAATTTCGAAGTTGGTCTTGATATTTCTGTTCGTGAAAAGCAAACTGAAACACCTCAAAGTAATCCCGGTGGAGATGTCAGCCAGTTCGCTACGGTTAGCCCTTTGCAGGAAGCTTATATCGGCGGTGATTATCGTTATCCTGGTGAAGGCTGGTCACAATCAAACCCGGCCGCAAGATTGCTTAGCCCGGGTTACCGCAAATACAAAGCCGATGTTTTCACAGGCACCGTTCGCTTTAAATACAATATGCCATTTGTAAAAGGATTGGCCCTTGACGGTTTTTCTTCCCTGGTACGAACCATGAACTATGATAAGGTCTTTAATTATACCTGGCTCTATTATGAAAGAAATCCTGCTGGTGAAATCGTAGAAAAACCTTCGAGAACAGTAGAGGACATTGGATTGCGTGAAGAATTTTACCAGACTCAGAGATTGACAAATAATCTCAAGCTTTCTTATGCAACTACTATCAACGAAGACCATAAGATCAATGTGTTTGTTGCTTATGAGCAGATGGAATACAAAGACAATAGGTTCTGGACTCAACGCCTCGGCTTTGAATCTGCCACTATCGACCAGTTATTTGCAGGAAGCACTGATCGTGCAAATTTCAACAACGATGGCAGAGCATCTGAGTCAGCCAGGCAAAACTTTTTTGGAAGAGCCAGTTATGAATTCCGGAGTAAATACCTGTTTGGATTCAGTGCACGTTATGATGGCTCACCAATATTTCCAGAAGACACAAGATTTGGATTCTTCCCGCAGGCTTCCGCAGCCTGGGTTTTAAGCAACGAGAAGTTTATGCCGAAGCTGTTCAACACGTTTAAATTAAGAGCATCATGGGGCCAGTTGGGTAATGACAGGGTAAATCCGTTTCAATATATAGGGGCGTTTGGATATTCACCTGGTTGGGTGGTAAATGGTGTTGATGTCAGGGGTATCGCAGCTACTTCAACACCAAACCCGGATATCACCTGGGAGGTATCTGAAACTACCAACCTTGGTGTTGAACTTGGATTTCTCCAGAACAGGTTAACATTTGAAGCTGATATCTATCAAACCAAAACAAAAAATATCCTGGCGCGCAGACAGGCATCTATACCTGCTTATACGGGTCTCGTACTGCCAGATGAAAACATTGGTAAAATGGACAGCAAAGGATTTGAGTTACAGGCAGGATATCGCCAGAACATCGGCAAGGTCGGATTAAGATTAAGTGCAAATTATTCTTATACTGAAAACAAGATCGTTTTTATAGATGAGACGCCACAGTCTGAACCTTATCAGAAAAGAGAAGGCCAGCCCCTGAGTTCAGGTCTTGTATACAAGTCGATAGGTATATACCGGACACCGGAAGACCTGGCTAAAAACATCAACTATCCCGGTGCAAGGGTGGGTGACCTGATTTTTGCAGATTTGAATGGGGACGGCAAGATTGACGGTAATGACCGTTATATGTTTAATCCCACAATTGTGAATGAAGCCGATGGTACCATTAGTGTTTATCCAAAAGCTCAGTTCGGTATAAATATCGGTCTCGATTATGAAAACTTTGATCTCAGCATACTAATGGCAGGTCAGAGTGGTGCAAAGTGGAGATTGAACAATGGATTCAATTCAGGTGCTGCAGGCAATGGTCTGAAATATGTTGCAAACAACAGCTATAGTCCCGATAATGTAAATGCTGAACTTCCGATGATTGCACCAAATGGTACCGGCGCATCGAACAGCGATTTTTATTATCATGAATCAACCTGGCTTCGAATGAAAAACATCCAGCTAGGTTACACGCTTCCAAACAAGTGGCTTTCACGGGTTAAGATATCAGCATTAAGATTGTATGCTTCAGGCGACAACCTGTTTCTGATTTATAATAACCTTGAGAAATATGGTGCAGGTGATCCTGAATTCCTGAGCGGTAATGGAGGGGTATATCCAAATATGAGAACTGTAAGTGTGGGTCTGAATATAACTTTCTAACGGCGCACGATCAAAATTATAGTAAGATGAATAATTCAAAATATACCAATAGTAAATCTGTCAAGGCTTTTGTGATACTGTTTCTTAGCCTTATAGTGATTGTCGTTTCATGTAAACGTGATCTGTTAGACAAGCGTCCGCTTGATACTATTTCCGGGGATGCTGTTTTCACCGATCCGGCGTTTCTTCAGAACTATGTTTACAATGTCTATAACGGCATAAGACCGCCCTGGAGTCCAGGCACCGGCAGTTACGAAGCGCTGACTGATATTGCAGTCTGTCAACCCGAAACTCATGATAAGGCAGCTGGTATACGTCAATACCTGGAGGGTAACATCTCACCGGATAATATCCGCGACCTAACAGATATCTGGAATGAAGAATACAGTTATATCCGGAAAGCCAATATCTTTTTTGAAGAGATTGCAGAATCGAAGATTGAGAAAGAGAAACTTGATCCGATGAAAGGTGAAATGCATTTCCTGCTTGGCTGGATCTACTTTGAACTGATGCGTAGTTATGGTGGAGTTCCGATCATAAAAGAAAGTTTTCAGTTAACGGAAACAACATTTGATGTATCAAGAAATACTTTTGATGAATGTGCTGCTTATGTCCTGGATAATTGTGAGAAGGCTATTCAATTACTTCCGGCTGGTTCAGCGCCTTCAGGCAAGATAGGCAAGGCTGCTGCACTGGCTTTAAAAGCCAGGGTACTACTATATGTTGCAAGTCCGCTCAATAATCCTTCCAACGATCTGTCCAAATGGCGGGCAGCGGAAGTAGCCACTAAGGCTGTTATTGATGCGGGATTTCAATTGCATCCAACCCATGAAGATCTATTCACACGTCCACTAAAAACTGATGAGATCATTCTTGGAAAAACATTTACACCCGGTACAAGAATACCAGATTGGGGTTTTAATTATGATTACTGGCCAAGTGGTTTTGATGCCAGGCAACGTATCATGCCAACACAGCGGTTCGTGAATATGTTTCAACTTAAAAATGGAAAATATCCTTATCTCGCAGATGGTATAACTGTAAACGCCGCTTCAGGTTATGATCCTCAACAACCAAATAAAGACAGGGATCCCCGTTATTATACATCTGTAATTTACCCGGGGGCAGGTCCTTTTAACATCAGCGATGGTGCAAAAAGTACAGTGAGGACCTATGAGTATTGGGAAGATGCAAATCCGAACCCAAACAATGTTGCGCCTTTTCAAAATCCAAACAAGGTTGATCCCAAAAACGGGCAGAATCTTTTTGATTTTGGACGTGATTCAAAAACATATTGGGTTAAGGGTTTAACCCCTTTTCATCACCGTGTTCAAACAGGTTATACTTTCAGAAGACTCCTGGATTTTACTGGCCCAAGGGCAAGCTATGATTATAATTACAGCCAGGCAATCGTGTTTTTAAGACTTGCTGAATTTTATCTTAACTATGCCGAGATACAAATAGCTTTAGGTAATGAAGCTGTTGCCCGTGAATACATCAATAAGATAAGAAAAAGACCATCGGTTAATATGCCTGATATCATATCAACCGGTGCTGAACTTGTAAATGAATATAGAAATGAAAGAGCTATTGAACTTCACCTGGAAGACTCAAGATTTTTTGATTTGTTACGTTGGAAAGCAGCTCCGGGCAATATAGATGCTCCGACAAGAGGGCTTACTTCTGTGACAATGGATTGGACAGGTGTGCAGGCGGGCGATCTTTTAGGTAAACTTTCATACACTTATGGCATAATACCGGAAGCTGAGATAAGGAGGCCATGGAAGGGAGATCATTATTATCTTTTCCCGATTCCGAATGATGAGATCAAAAGGAGTAACAATGCCATTAAGCAGAATTCCGGTTACTAATCTGGCAATAAATTTTATGATCATATTCCTGTATTAAATAAAGCTCTGATGAAATAATATTATTTAATAATGCGGGACGCTAATTTCAACTTGGTTGTTTAATTAATGGCTTCCAAAATGCCAGAAGTTAATTTCAACATGGTTGTTTAATTGATGGCTTCTAAAATCTCAAAAGGTATTATCTAAAACCCTATAGTTCGTTAGCAATATTTTATAAAAATTAAGAATGAAATTGTTCAAGTCCGATACCAGTAGACACCTATCCGGATCAGTAATCAAAAATATTTTATCTGTTTCAGGTTTTTTGTTTGCTGGCCTCATTACACAGGCTCAACAAAAGCAACCCGTTGATTATGCTGATCCATTGATTGGAACTTCGGAATCAAGATGGATGCTTAATCCTGGTGCCAGCAGGCCTTTTGGCATGGTACAACTCAGCCCCGACAACCAGGGTGATGACTGGAAAGCCGGTTACGAATATACCCTGGCCAGTGTTTCAGGCTTTAGTCATATTCATGCCTGGACCATGGCTGGCTTATCAGTAATGCCAACAACGGGCCCTGTAAATCCGAAAATCTATCCTCCTGATGCGCCAACCACTACCGGGGAAACGGCCGGTCACCGTTCAAGAATCGATAAACGTACTGAAGTTGCTTCTCCGGGTTATTATTCAGCCGATCTTATTAATTATCGTATCAAAACGGAAATAACCAGCACAACAAGGGCGGGATTTTTTAAGATGACTTTTCCCGTGTCACAGGATGCACACCTGATGTTTAACCTGTTGTTCCCTGCTGAATATCCTTTTAATGTGCTTGATGCACAGATAACCCGCGTTAGTGATACAGAAATTGAAGGTTATTCAAAACAGCAGAGTGGGAACTGGATGCAGAAAGGTGGTTTCAATGACTACACAGTTCATTTCGTCGCCCGCTTCAACAAACCTTTTAAAGATTTTGGAGGATGGAAAGGAGATACGATAACACATAAGCTCAGTGAAATTAAAGGCAATGGTGATATAGGTGCTTTTGTTGATTTTGAAACCAAAGCCGGCGAGGTGATCCTGATGCAGACAGGCATCTCTTATGTTAGCATTGAACAGGCGCGATTAAATCTTCAGACAGAAATGGATCCCTTTAAATGGGATTTTGAAGCGGCCCGTAAAGATGCACGGGATGTGTGGAACGGAATGTTAAGTAAGATAAAAGTCGAGGGAAGTTCGGAGACTAATAAGATAAAGTTCTATACCAATCTATATCGATCTTATGCCGCGCGTTCCATCCTGAGTGATGTGAATGGCAAATATGTTGATCCCTGCGAAAATATAAGACAACTTGATGATCCATCATCTCCGATACTTGGCTGCGATGCTTTCTGGAATACGTTCTGGAACCTCAACCAGCTTTGGACAACTGTTAACCCTGATATCGCCAGCAAATGGGTAAAGTCCCAACTGGAAATGTATAAACATGGCGGTTGGTTATCGCGAGGTCCTGCCGGTTTTGAATATTCAGGTATCATGGAAGGCTCTCACGAGATCGCACTGATCGTAAGTGCTTACCAGAAAGGCATACGCGACTTTGATGTAAAAACCGCGTTTGAAGCCATGTTGCATCAGCAAACGGTTCAGGGCATCAAACATGAATGCGGCGGTGTTGCAGGAAACAGGGATCTCAATGATTATATTAAGTACGGCTATGTGCCAAGAGAATCCGGTCCGGTATCTAATACACTTGAGTTTGCCTATGATGACTGGTGCGTAGCCCAGATGGCCAAAAGTCTCGGCAAGAAAAAAGAGTATGATACATTCACCAGGCGCGCGAATAACTATCGCAACATGTTTGATCCGGAGACAAAGTTCATGCGTCCGAAATTTAAGAATGGTAAATGGATGGATGAATTTGATCCCATCCATACAAGAGGATATACCGAGGGTAATCCATGGCAATACAGTTTTTTTGTTCCCCAGGATATGAATGGATTGGTAAGCCTGGTTGGTGTGGATGAATTCAATAACAGGTTGGATGATGGGTTCAAAAAATCTTCACCTTCCGATTTTAATGCGATCGGTGATAAGATGGAATTGTTTTATATCAATCATGGTAATCAGCCAAACATGCAGGCGGCTTATCTTTTTAACTATTCCGGCAAGCCATGGTTAACGCAAAAATGGGTGAAGGCAATCATGTCTCAGTATTACGGCTCCGATCCTTATAATGGATGGCCAGGTGATGAAGACGAAGGGCAGATGGGCGCCTGGTTTGTAATGAGTGCAATGGGTCTTTTTCAAACAGATGGTGGTGCTTCTGAAAAACCGTTTTATGAAATTGGTAGTCCGCTGTTTCCAAGAACAACAATTGAACTCGATTCAAAATATTATCCGGGTAAAAGTTTTGTGATTGAAGCAGAGGATGTTTCTGATGAAAATATTTATGTACAATCCGCAACACTTGATGGTAAAGCTTTAACCAAACCATGGTTTTATCATGCAGACCTGGTAGATGGTGGTAAATTGGTATTGAAGATGGGGCCGAAGCCAAATGAAGACTGGGGTAGCAAACCCGGCGATGCACCGCCTTCCATGTCTTCAGGCATTAAGGGTTCATCATCGGGATCTAAGAAATTAGCAGCGGCGAAATAAAATCGACTAAAATTAAGGTGCAGGTGCAAAGATCTGATATCATACATCAAGCCCTGAAGTAAAAACCGTTATGGTGAAACAAATAAAAAATCAAAGATGCAGTTTAACAGGTTCTTAAGAGTCCAGGTATTTACGGTTATTTTATTAGCAGTAACAACTTCTTCATTCGGACAAAACAAGGTTATTTGGGAGATAGGTAAAGCTGATAACCAGTCATCAGAGCTTGCACTGTCACCAATTGACTATAAAAAATTTCTTGAACATGATTTTGGATGGGAGGATCGGTATTTTATCATAGGATATTCAAAAGCAGAAAAAGATTTTCCATATGTACTGCCTGGTCCAAAAGATAAATGGGGTGGCACAGCACCGACCTCCGGAATCAGATCTCATTTGGTTAACATCCTTTTTCAGCTCGACAAACTCCCGCCGCAGGGGCAGCAGGCTGAAGCAAAGCTTATTATAGATCTGTTAGGCTATAACGTCAATATACCACCGCTTTTTAAAGTAAGTATAAATGGTGTAGGAATAGTAAAGGAGTTGCCTAAAGGTTCTTCAAAAAACCTGCTGCCAGACTCGGCCTTTACGCCAGCAGAATATATCATAGAGATTCCTGTAAAGCCGGGATTGCTACGCCCCGGCGGAAACGAGATCACAATAACTTCGTTGGATGGTTCATGGCTTGTATTCGACAATTTACGCCTGGAGGGACCTGCCATCATAGCGGTGCGGGATCCTTCCGGCGTATTTTTAAGAGAAGCCAAGGCAGCCAGTTATGAACTGAACCTTGATGGGAAAAGGATTCAACCCTTACTCGTGGATATGGAACACCTGGAAGGGAATCCAGCTGTAGCCGTGAAACTGGACGGTAAGCAGGTCTTCGAACAAAAGCTTGAGACTGGTCGCTACCAGTTTGAAGTCCCGATGCCAGCGACAACTACCGTTAAAAAAAGCAACTACGAGATCCTGGTTGATGGAAAGGTTATTCAAACCGGTACTGTTTCGCGTTCAGCAAAGCCGCTTGCCACCTATTCAGATTATGTGGATACTAAGATTGGAACAGCGCATTCACGCTGGATGATCGCACCTGGTCCCTGGATGCCATTTAGTATGGTTAAAATCAGCCCTGACAATCAGAATGATGGCTGGCAGGCCGGCTATGATCCAACCTTTGAAACCGTCGGAGCTTTTAGCCATATCCATGAATGGACTATGGGCGGACTTGGGATGTTACCTGTAAATGGTCCGCTGAAGACAAAGGTTGGAAGTCCCAGGAGTGCTCCTGGCGAAGGCTATCGATCCGCCATTGATAAATCCACAGAAGAAGCACCACTGGGTTTATACAAGGTTCAGTTGACCAACTATGATATCAAGGCCGAACTGACCGCTACGACCCGCGCCAGTTTCCAACGATACACTTATCCAAAAGATACGGATTCAAGGATCATGATTGATCTGCAAACGCCCGCTGAATATAAATATCAATTACCCGAGGTGCAGCTTAAAAAGGTAAGTGATCGCCGTATAGAAGGATTCAGTAAACAGGTTTCACCAGATGTCTGGAATGGGATACCAAACGATTATGTTGTTCATTTCGTGATTGAATTTGATCAACCTATAAGAAAATTCGGAACCTGGACAAATGATGAAACCGGAACCGGCGACCTGATAAATGTAAAAGATGCCAAAGACGCCGGGGCCTATGTTGAGTTTGATACACGCACAAACCAGGTAGTACAGGTTCGTACAGGCATATCTTATGTAAGCATCGATGGTGCTTCAAAAAACCTGGAGACCGAAATAAGCAAACCATTCGGATGGAGCTTTGAGAAAGTGTATAATAACCAGCGTAAGGTTTGGGATGATTTGTTCGGCAGGCTGAAAATTGCGACTAATGATCGGCGTGAGAAGCTCCGTTTCTATACAAATATGTATCGCGGTATCTGCAGCCGGAACATTTTCAGTGATGTAGATGGTAAGTGGGTGGATGCAACTGAAAAAATACAACAATTAAAAGGTGCTGATGATGTAGCTATTGGTTGCGATGCATTCTGGAACACTTTCTGGAACCTTAATCAATTCTGGAACCTTGTTACACCGGAATGGTCATCAAAATGGGTGAGATCACAACTTGCTATGTATGATGCAAATGGCTGGCTGGCAAAGGGTCCCGCAGGTATGGAATATATACCGGTAATGGTTGCTGAACATGAAGTTCCGTTAATCACTTCGGCATATCATATGGGCATCAGGGATTTTGATGCACAAAAAGCATTCGCAGCAATTGAAAAAACCGTATCAACCCAACAAACAAAAGTTGGTGGCGGCCTGGCAGGTAACCAGGATTTCGATAGCTATATAAAATACAAATTTGTACCTTATGATAAGGGTCGCTTTTCAAATACACTTGAGTATGCCTATGATGACTGGACAGTTGCCCAGTTTGCGAAGGCTTTAGGAAAGACTGAAAAATATAAAGAATTTTCTGAACGATCGTTGTGGTGGAAAAACGCGATCGACCCTGAAACGGGATATGCCCGCTTACGTAAATCAGATGGCACCTGGTACCCTGACTTCGATCCTTTTAAGTCTGGCGCCAATGAACATTATGTTGAAGGAAATGCATGGCAGTTAACATTTTTTGTTCCGCAGGATGTACCTGGTCTGGCGAGCACCATTGGTATAGATAAATTCAAAGAACGCCTTGCCTGGGGGTTTAAGGAATCTGAGAAATGGCGCTATAATGCACCGAACGATGCTTATTGGGATTACCCGGTGATCCAGGGCAATCAACAGTCTATGCATTTTGCTTATCTCTTTAACTGGGTGCAGCAACCATGGCTCACGCAGCAATGGAGCCGTTCGATTGTTGACAGGTATTATGGATACGATATTGCCAATGCTTATCTCGGCGATGAGGACCAGGGACAGATGAGTGCATGGTTTATTATGTCTGCCATTGGATTGTTCCAGATAGATGGTGGTGCGCGCATCAATCCGATTTATGAAATAGGCAGTCCTATCTTTTCAAAAGTATCAATTGATCTTGGAAATAAATACGGAAGAGGCAAGACCTTTGATATTGAAGCTAACAATGTTTCAAGATTAAATAAATATGTTCAGTCTGCTACCTTAAATGGCAAAAAATTAGATGCCTTCTGGTTTCCCGCGAGCGAACTGTTAAAGGGCGGCAAACTTGTACTTGAAATGGGCCCGCAACCCAACGTAAATTGGGGAGTCAGTAGTCCGCCGTCAGTTGCCAACTAAGTATTATTATAGTTATGAGTTATGAGTGATGAGTTATGAGTGATGAGTGGAATGGTGAGTTGTGAGTGGCGAGTGGTGAGTTGAGTGATAGAGTGAGGAGTTGGGGTTGTGGGTCATGAGAAAGCCCGTAAATTGCGAATACTGCCCAACCCCCGATGGGGGGGTGACTTCGCATAGCCCGGAGTGGAAACCCCGGGAACAGGTGAAACCACGTGGATGGGTGAAACCACGGCAATTTTATAATTATTTACCGCGAGGGTTGTGTTATTTTTGCGAACATATTGATGCGCAGATTAATCATTTTTATTCCGGGTGGGGAAACGGAGCCAGTTACCGTTGCAATTCAGCATCAACCAGATCTAGAAGTGCCAGGTATCTGGAACGTTTCAACAAATGAAGTGTTTCTTGGTACGGAACTCTGGAACAAGTTTCCAAAAAATGATCAGCCTATGCAGAGAAAAATCTTTGATCAATTGATAAGAGTTTCAAATGAGTTGCCTGCCGCTGGCATAAAACCTTAACCACGGAAATCAACGGATGAACTTTAATTGTCATCACCTAGTTTATTATCTTCACCCATGAAAATCCCAGGCAACATTAATAAATCATTAAGTCGAACCCGATCAATCATAATTCATAACATTGCACATTATTTGAAATCCTACACCACTAAAATGCACCGCTACCTAATCATAAAATAATTCATCCCTTAAAAATTCATCATTTAAGTTTCATAATTCATAACTCATAATTCATATTTCTCTTCACATATTTCTCTTAACATAATTCATCATCATTTTGAAAAAGTTATATCTGTTTACATTTTTACTTGTCGCTTCATTGATGGGATTCGCTCAAAAGGTGGAACATGTTGTCCTTATTACGATCGATGGATTCCGCCCGGACTATTATCTTGACCCATCCTGGAAAACACCCAACTTAGCGCAAATGCTGAAAGACGGAGTTCATGCAAAGGGCGTTAACAGCGTATTTCCATCAATGACCTATCCTTCACATACAGCCATAGTAACAGGGGTTAGACCGGCTAAGCATGGCATTTACTTCAATGGAATGTTTGAACCCAATGGTTCGACAGGCAAGATATATTGGGAGGACAGCTCAATCAAAGTACCTACGCTTTGGACCGCTGCGAAAACAAAGGGATTGAAGACTGCTGCGTTGATGTGGCCGGTATCGGCAGGTGCCCCTATCGACTATGATATTTCAGATGTTGGAAGCATGGGCGAAAAAAACCGGGAACAGCGCGCAACTCCTTCAGGAATCGTCGCAGAGCTTAAGAAAAATCTTTTTAATGATTCACCCCGTATTGAATATGGTAAGGACCGTAATGTCGCAAAAATTGCCGCTTATATTATCAAGAAGGAAAAACCAAACCTGATGACGATCCACTTTTTTGGTGTTGATCATTATTCTCACCAGGAAGGTCGTGAAGGTCCGGCAGTAAGCGCCGCTATCGCACATGCAGATAGTAGCTTAGCAATTGTTATCGATGCAATCAAATCAGCTGGCATCTGGGATAAAACTGTCTTTATTGTTACAGGAGATCACGGCTTTATGGATGTTACTACTTCAGTAAGTCCAAATGTCTGGCTCACCAAAGAAGGCTTTATTACCGATGTAAAAAAAGATGAATGGAAGGCTCAGTTTTATTCTGTTTCGGGTTCCGGTTATCTTTATCTCAAGGATAAAAACGATACAAAAACGGCAACAGCAGTAATGACTATGCTCAATAATCTTCCGGCGGAGGACAAAAAATATTTTAAAATCATCGATCGCAAACAACTTGATAAAGCAGGGGCAAATCCAGAAGTCGCTTTTGCTATTACAGCTCAGAATGGTGCAGCAATTGGAAATGCAATGACCGGAGATGCTGTAAAATCCAGGAATAAAGGTGGAGCACACGGGCACTTTCCGGATTTCAGGGAGATTCGGACAGGGTTTGTCGCAGTCGGACCTGGAATAAAAAAGGGAAGTGTTATCCAGGAAATGAATCTTATTGATATCGCACCTTATATATCGCAGTTGCTTGGACTTTCAATGCCTGGTGTTGAAGGAAAGGTTCCAGCAACCTTAGCTGGCAAATGATAACATCGGGGTACATAGTGAATTCTTAAGATATTATAAATAAGGCCGGACATATTAATGTGTAATACCAGGTAAGTCAATAGCAATTCTATAAAATTGAATTAGATGAAAGCTTAGTGAACTTTGTTTCGCTAAGTTATTTTTATGAATCGGAAAGTCAGAAATCAACATCAGTACCGAGGCTGATAAAAATCATGTTTTTGCAAAACGCAGATCATGGTAGGGATAAGTCAGATGTCTGAATTTTACAGTACAAAATTCAAACACATGCTAAGCACTCTTAATCAAATCATTCAACCTTCTTTAGCTTATCCTGCAAAAACATCTTTAGTCAGCCGTTTCACTACCTGGGCATCTGGCCAGGAAAATAATCGTTTTATGTGGCTTGGGTTATCAATAGCGGGACATGGCTGTTTCCTGACCCCGTTAACTGTTGCGATGGTGGCGTTGACCGGAATGAACCTTGTTTTGTTTATGTCCGCAATGGTTGGCATGACAATATCACTGATTGTAAACCTTGCAGCGCTGCCTACAAAAATCACTATACCTGTATTGATCCTAAGTATCTTAATTGATATTGTAGTAATTATATCAGCATTTTCTTTAGAGAATATCAATTAACATAAGGCAAGCTCACGTGCTCAAATAAAGGAGCTTGCTCGCCACATAATCTAAGTGTAGTCCATTAGTAGTCATATGTCCTCGGCGTCCGGAATACTGTTAAACCAGCGTTCCGGATCCCGTATTTATGCGCACCTACAGTACTGTTTTTTTGCTCTCGAAAATGCTTTTATGCGTTATTTCCCAAAGAGCCAACATTACTTATACAAGCCGCCGTTACTATTTCTGCAAAGTCTTGTTGATACTCTCCACCTTCCTTTGCTGATTTCTATAACGCTGATTATAGAAAAAAGCATTGCTGGCGGCAAGACCTATTCGGATAAAAGGATAGGGCTGATAAAAGTATATATTATAATAGTCATGTCCCATATAACCAACAGAGCCGAAAAAAGCTGCGTTTTCGCTTCCCTGTATTTTCCGGTAATACTTTATTTCTGTGTTGAAGTATTGATTCCATTTAGCTTCGATATTTTCAAGAATGAACATTCCACTAATCACTAAACGGTATTTTTCTTCTTCAGTTACTTCTGTGCGTTCCTGAATGTTCCTGTCCATTAGTTTGTTAACTATCCTTGCAAATCTTGTATAGGCATAGTAATAGTTCATCCTGAACTTACCAAAGCGATCGCGGTAAGCAGGCTCGTCTCCTGTCTTTATCAAGCCGGTATGTGCCTCCAAACCCAGTCTCAGGTAGTTGTTTTGACGATTTGTGATTTTTCCAAAATGATAATTCGCTACCAGGTAATTGGTAACAAAGTTGCCATTGTACAAATTAGGATTACCTGTTATTGAATCAAGTGGTGGGCCATCCTGGCCATTGCTATGATGATAATAACCTACACTTAAGTACTTATAGTCAGTTAGTTTTGTACGGTCAATGGGGAAATAGATTTGTCCACCGGGGTTGAAGCTTGGCGTACGTACCGGCAATGACTTTTGATTTGCGATTATCCGTACACGCACAATAGGAGTCAACACAACATTGAATCTCCACTTTCTTGGTGTGATATAAAAATTGGGGATGATATTGGCGTTCAGTATGTACTGACGTTTGTCGGGATGACCCTGGTCGAAAAATGTGATATCCCCGATATCTGAATTCAATACATATAGCTGTGAGTAAGCGATATTCATTTCCTGCGGATACCTTACCACATTTATCACCGTATCCATTTTTTGAGAATGAGTGTTTAAGTAAATCAACATGCAGGTATTGAGAAGAATACAAAACCTCATAAGTGAAAATTCTTATACGAATATATTCAATTCATCGTGGCATAATCATTGAAATCGAATCAGCTCAACTTCTCGTCATCTTCAGTAACTATAATAAACAATGGTCATGCACATCATTTCCGACGCAACAGGGCATATTGGATCTGCTGTTCTCATAAAGCAGCAATGGCCATGGCAAAAATTGCCCGGTTTGTTCTTCAAAAAAATATGAAATGTCAGACCACCCAACGCTGGACGGACTTCACTCAGAAATATATTAGAAACCTCTTAAAGGCTGCGTGGCCAAAACTAAATCGCGGAATGGTGCCGGCCAGACAGCCTCGTCGCAATCACGCCGTATGATTGTCTTATCTGCACCCTGTCAATGTATTTTCTTTCGTTTAAGTTTGTGTCTCAATAAATGATATCATGGACAATTCCATAGCGCCCAAAGCAACCAGGAAGGAATGGATAGGACTTATCATTATTGCACTTCCATGCATTGTATATGCGATGGATCTAACAGTTCTTAATCTTGCCATTCCACATATCAGCGCAGATCTGAAACCAAAAAGTTCTGAATTACTTTGGATCATAGATATCTATGGTTTTATGGTGGCAGGTATGCTGATAACCATGGGTACATTGGGAGATAAAATAGGTCGTCGCAAACTGTTGATGATTGGAGCGGCATTTTTTGCCATTACTTCAATATTAGCGGCGTTTTCAACCAGCGCTGTCATGCTTATCGCAGCACGTGCTCTACTCGGGCTTGCAGGTGCCACGGTGGCGCCATCCACTTTATCACTTATAAGAAATATGTTTCCTGATGAAAAGCAACGCACGTTTGCCATCGGGGTCTGGATAACAGGTTACTCTGTTGGCGGTGCTATTGGGCCATTGGTAGGAGGAACATTGCTTGACCACTATTCCTGGCAATCCGTTTTCCTGGTCAGTGTTCCGGTAATGGTTTTACTATTGATAACTGCACCTTTCCTTTTACCCGAGTATAAGGATCCGGATGCTGGTAAGCTTGATCTCCTGAGCGCAGGCCAGTCGATTATTGCCATTCTTTCAATCATATTCGGATTGAAAAAGATAGCAGAAGATGGGCCTACCTTACAAGCCGGGACAAGTATTCTTATAGGGATTATTTTTACTTTCATATTTATCAGACGTCAGAATAAACTTGCGTCACCGCTAATCGATCTCCGGTTGTTCCGCATTCCCACCTTCAGTGTTTCATTACTTG
Organism: Flavitalea sp.; assembly: GCF_035489435.1. Lineage (NCBI taxonomy): Bacteria > Pseudomonadati > Bacteroidota > Chitinophagia > Chitinophagales > Chitinophagaceae > Flavitalea > Flavitalea sp. The sequence continues at coordinate 43,484 of NZ_DATHKG010000147.1, read as the reverse complement.
CTTATATGACCGGGGCATTTGTTTCATTTGGAGGAACCGTATTTCTCGCTCAGTATCTTCAACTGGTGCTTGGTTTATCGCCCTTGAAGGCAGGACTTTGGATGCTTCCCTGGACAATAGGTTTCATCATTGGTTCATTGTTAACCCCTCTGATCATAAGGTTCATGAAACCTGTCAGGGTTATGACAATTGGATTTGTGCTGGCAGCGATTGGCTATGCCATACTGCTTCAGTTGGAATACCTGCCACCATTAATGGCAATAGTTATAGGATCAGTGATTACTTCCATAAGTATGGCACCAATTTTTACATTGACAACTGATTTTATTTTGAATTCAGCACCGCCCGAGAAAACCGGGGCCGCTTCAGCTATCTCAGAAACAAGTGCGGAAATGGGTGGAGCCCTGGGTGTTGCAATCCTGGGAAGTATTGGCACCGCCATCTACAGACTTAAACTTGCCAATGAGCTGCCTGCCTCAATTCCAGGCTCAGTCGTGGATGCGGCGGAAGACACACTTGGAGCGGCTTTAATTGAGGCCACTAATTTAAAAGCAGGTGGTGAAGCTTTAATGATGATAGCAAAAGAATCTTTTACTGATGCACTTCAGTTTATACTGCTCATCTCTGCCATCTTATCCGCGATACTTGCGTTTATTATATATATAAAGTTGGGCCGGGCAAAATCACTCTGACCTTAAAGTATAAGCCGGGTTATAAATAGCTACTTTAATTGCCTGGAAACTTATTGTCAACATTGTTATTAATAATGCACCCAGGCCTACCAATATAAAGATCCACCATGAAATTCCTGTACGGTATTGATATCCCTGCAGCCAGCTAAACATAAATTGATAAGCAATAGGAATTGCAATACATAGTGAGATCATGATGAGGATAACAAAGTCTTTGCTCAGCATCTTCCAGATCGTGATTACTGAGGCACCTAATATTTTTCTGACACCGATTTCTTTAGTTCTTTGTTCCGCCACAAATGAGGCCAGGCCGAAAAGACCAAGAAATGAAATAAAAATGGCAATAACTGCAAACAAGCCTGTGAGTTTTGCGATCCTTTCCTCTTCAGCAAATTTGTTTGCATATTCAAGGTCAGCAAATTTATAATCGAAAGGAGCCGATGGTATCAGCTTATTAAACACAGCTTCAATTTTTGGCAATGCATCATTTGCGCTTAAAGAAGGATTTATTTTCAGATTGATCCATGAAAGATCCTTTTCAAGCCGGAACATCGTCGGTATAATCGGTTCATAGGGAGAATCCATAACCATATCTTTTATTACACCGATAATTTGATATTGCTTTAATTTTCTCCACGGCGTTTCCCAGCTAATGTATTCACCTACCGGATTTTCGAGCCCCATTAATTTTGCTGCGGTTTCGTTTATGATAAAGGCAGTTGAGTCGGTTGCCAGGTCTTTAGAAAAGTCCCTTCCCTGTATAAATTGCCAGCCAACGGTTTTGCCATATTCCTGTGTTACGCCAAGTGTTCCGAAGTGCGGATCAAGGAAAGCATCCTTACCCTTCCATGTAAAACCTCCATTCCACTGCCATACTCCCGTCACCTTTCCACCACTTTCGGCCATAGATGAAATTGCACCGGTCTTCATTAATTCATCGCGCAGTAAATCTGATTTTCCATAAAAATCCTCTGACCTCTTTTGAATCTGCAATAAACCGTCGGCATTATAACCTACTGGTCGATTTTTTGCAAACATCACCTGGTTATAAACAATAATAGTGCAAATGACGATGATAGCTGAGATTGAAAATTGCATCACCACCAGCACCTTTCGTGGCAGCGCGGCCAGTGGGCCAGCTTTGAAAGATCCTTTTAATACTTTGATAGGTCTGAACGACGATAAATACAAAGCAGGATAACTACCGGCAATTACTGAAGTCATAATAATAAAAGCCAGGCACCATAACCAGGTCAATGGTTCTGTTGACCAGGGAATATTTATATCTTTTGAGACCAGTTCATTGAATGCTGGCAACGATAAACTTACAATGATAATTGATATTGCAAATGCTCCTAAAACCACGAGCAACGATTCCCCGAAAAACTGTATTATAAGTTGCAAACGTCGTGACCCTATTGTTTTACGAATGCCAACTTCCTTTGCCCGTTTTTCTGAGCGCGCTGTGTTGAGATTTATGAAATTGATACAAGCCAATAGCAGTACAAATGCGCCGATGGTTCCGATCAATCTTACAAATTGAATTGGTCCTGATTCCCGATTACCGTTTTTGAATTCTGAATACAGATGCCATTTACTCATCGGGTTTAAATAAACACGTGGTTTACGCGCTGCCTGCTCTTTATAATTATCAAGCTTGCTGGTTATATTAATCTCGGCGTTTTTTATAGCCGCAGAAGCTTTTTCGAAATCAGTATTGGGATTGATCTGTACATATGTAAAAAGAAACTGGTTATCCCAGCCTTGCTGGCTAATCCAGCTATTGGAAGATAGATCCAGGGCAAAGGGACAAAAAAATGCTACTTCGTGGAATTGTGTATTGAGGGGCAGATCTTCGTAAACCCCGGTTACAGTCGCGGCTATTTTGTTGCTGATTTTTAATCGCTTACCCATTGGATCCTCATCTCCAAACAGGGCCTTAGCAGTAGATTGGGAAATTATGATTGAGTTAAGCTCTTTTAATGCTGACCAGTTGCCATTTACCATTTTTAGTGTAAACATCTCAGGGGCGCCGGCATCAATAAACTGGCCTGTTTTTGATATTTTTACCGCCCCCGCCGAAAGGTCAAACTCTTCGGCCTGGCGGGCTGTAACGATATGTTTGAATAAGCCTTTGTAATTTTCTTTTAATTCAGTTGTGAGAGGATAGGGCAGGTGATTGTTATCGTTCTGTTCAGCATCATAAACGGCATGTTTCATTACCTGCGCGATATTTTCATAATTTTTGTGGTATTTGTTGAAGGATAATTCATCGTAAATCCAGAGACTTATCAGGATTGCTACAGCCATGCCAATTGCCAGTCCCGCGATATTTATGAAAGAGAGCACCTTATTCCTCGCGAGGTTACGTAAGCCAACTCTGAAATAGATTTTGAACATGAAAGGTGTATTTTTTAAGGTGGAATAGCTTAAAGCAGCTAATACTGCATCCAAGCAAATGCCAGTATTTACAGACTTAGTAATCAAAACATTAACAAGGCGCTGTAAGTCCTTGTGTACGGAATTGATACGGTTGAAATCTTGCGGTTGGTCGTTTTCAATACATTAATCTTGACCAAATTTGGTCGATAGTCCAATTGCTTTGGTCCAATAACTTTGACGATTTTTATTTGAAAGATGCAATCCGAAAGCGATATTTGAAAAGATGAGGATATGAAAATGCGGTTATGTTGCCAGTTTATGACAAACAGTTATGTTAACTGGTTATGACAAATAATTATCATAGCAGATTGTGACAGTCAGTTATTTTAACGGCTTATGACTAACAATTATCATAACAACGTTATATCAAATAGTGCTCTGAAGAATCCATGTAAAACAGCAATCTTAAAGGGAACATAAAAACTATGATTGAAGTTGATCTGAATTGTGATATGGGTGAAAGTCCTGGCAGCACCAGGTATAGCCATGATGAAGAACTGATGCAGTATGTTTCTTCGGTTAATATTGCCTGTGGATTTCATGCCGGGGACGCAGCTATTATGTATAAAACTGTTGCTGCTGCTATCCAAAAGAACGTTGCGATTGGTGCGCATCCTGGCTTACAGGATTTGCAGGGATTTGGAAGAAGGAATATGGCTATCACACCAAACGAGGCATACCAGATCACGCTTTATCAATTAGGAGCCCTTGCCGGATTTGTAAAAGTTGCCGGTGGAAACCTGCACCATGTAAAACCACATGGTGCACTGTACAACATGGCTGCTGAAAACAAAACTCTCTCTAACGCAATTGCCGAAGCCATAGCGGACTTTGACAATTCACTGATACTTTATGGTCTTGCAGGCAGTAAACTGATTGAGGCTGGTAAACAAAAGGGATTAAGAACTGCCAATGAAGTATTTGCCGACCGTACTTATCAATCCAATGGCTTTCTCACACCAAGATCTGAACCCGGGTCGATGATTACAAATCCGGAAGCCGCGGTAGAACAGGTAATTTCCATGGTTAAAAATCATTTTGTTATTTCAACAGATAACACAAAGGTAACTGTGCAGGCCGACACAATATGCATACATGGTGACACTGAACATGCAATTGAATTTGCAAAAGCGATAAGTCAGGGACTTAAAATTGCGGGAATCAACTTAAAAAAGTTATGAGTTGTGAGTGATGAGTTATGAGTGAGTTGAGGAGTTATTGAGTGATGAGTTGAGTATGGGAATGATGAGTAATTACCTAAAAATCCTGATCTGATGTTCTTTTATTTCATATCTTCTTTCATAATTCATAACTCATAATTCATAATTCTCTTAAATGTATTCCAACTCGTCACTCACTCATAACTCATCACTCATAACTCATAACTCGAATTGAGCCGTTCTTATAGTAAGGTTTTAACTGGTGCCGCATTTCTCATGGCTACTTCAGCAATAGGGCCGGGGTTTTTGACCCAGACCACGGTATTTACCGAACGGCTGGCAGCAAGCTTTGGATTTGTTATCCTCATTTCAGTGCTCATGGACCTGGCTGCGCAATTAAATATCTGGCGTATCATAGCAGTTTCAGAACGAAGGGCGCAGGATGTGGCAAATACTTTGATGCCCGGTCTCGGTTATGCATTAGCGTTGCTAATCGTTTTCGGCGGATTTGCTTTTAATATTGGTAATATCGCCGGAGCGGGGCTTGGGCTCAATGTATTGTTTGGCGTAGATACCAGCACTGGTGCGATCATCAGTTGTGTGCTTGGAATAGCAATCTTTGTGTTCAAAGAAGCAGGTAAAGCAATGGATGCTGCCACAAAGTTATTAGGAATACTTATGATAGGCCTTATACTTTATGTTGCCTGGGAATCACGTCCCCCTTATTTGCAGGCCATCAGGGAAACCTTTGTGCCTGTGAGAACTGATTTGCAGGCTATCCTTATACTGGTTGGAGGTACTGTTGGGGGTTATATCACTTTCGCAGGTGCACACAGGCTTATTGACGCCGGCATAAAAGGAAAGGAACATATTGCCGAAGTGAGTAAAAGTTCCATGCATGCTATCGGCCTTGCAAGTATCATGCGTATATTATTGTTTCTCGCATCCCTGGGTGTAGTTGCCGGCGGTGGTATCCTGGACAAGGAAAATCCAACTGCATCGGTATTCAAGATAGCTTCCAGTGAACTGGGATACAAGCTGTTTGGTATCGTATTATGGAGTGCGGCTATCACCTCTGTGGTCGGATCGGCTTATACATCTATTTCTTTTGTGAGGAGTTTTCATCCTTTGCTTGACAAATATTATCGCCAGCTGATTATCATTTTTATCCTGGTTTCAACGATCGTTTTTTTATTCAATCCGAAGCCGGTGAAACTATTGTTGCTGGCCGGTGCACTAAATGGTTTGATTCTGCCGGTTGCTTTGACTATAATGCTGATAGCTGCGCATAAGCAAAAAATAGTAGGTGATTATAAACATCCGAAATGGATGACGGCGCTTGGTATTGTAGTGGTCGCGGCTATGACTTATATCGGGATACAGTCTTTGTTGACGAACTTTAAGTTTTAATCACTGTATGCCGGCAACAACCCTTTGAACAATTCCTTTTGCCAGGCAACTGATGTCTTTTTCTAGTTGAATAAATGCAGTTTCGGCTTCCTGCATAGTAATTTCCCTGAAGTTGATCTTATCTCCCGGCTTAAGTTGCGCGCAAACCGGAAGATCAACCGCAGCTACCTGGGCAATTCTCGGGTAACCTCCGGTTGTCTGGCAATCGGCCATAAGCAGGATCATCAAACCGGCTGTTGTTACCTGTATGGTGCCCATGCTAACTGAAGTAGATAATAACTGCCTGGAGGAAGTTTGGGTGAGCGGTTCTCCATCCAACTGGTAACCCATGCGATTCGAATTCCCATTCAATGTAAATTCATCCTTAAAAAAAGTCTCCTGGGAGAACGGATCAAACCAATCGAACTCATGCTGAGTCATCACCCTTATTTCTGTTGACTGGTAGTTCACCATGCTGTTTGCATAAATACCCCAATCGAAAAAATTTATTCCTGAACTTGAAAGCTTTGAAATCATCGTCATCGAAATCACACTGATTTTGGGTTCACCGGTCAGCGTATCGCCGGACTTTATTAAACCGCCATCCAGGCCCCCGATCCTGATTGGGATATAAGTACTTCCACTGTTCATAATGAGTTGGCCCTGCCATCCTCCTGCAATGGCAACATAGGTACGGCATCCCGTAAGTACGGAGTTAAATCGTAGTTCAACCCCGGCCGGGATAAACAATGTTTTCCAAAATGCAAGTTCGGTTCCATCTGCAAAAAGCCGGCTCCCATCACCAGTGCACGATATCAGCACATCGGTCTCTGTTTTCAGGTGTATATCACCGTAAGTGAGCTCCAGCACAGGACTGGTGATTTTATTTCCTACCAATAGATTAGCCAACCGCGAAGCAAACCGGTCCATCGCGCCCGATACGGGAACTCCAATATCGCGAAACCCGGTTCTGCCCTGGTCCTGGATGGTAGTCGATAAGCCAGCTTTTATCACTTTTAGTTTCATTCGTTCATTTGTGTATACTTACTGCCGCCGTTGTCTCATTCATCTGAACTCAGGTATTGAAATTCTGAATAAGTAATGCTCGAAAACTGGATACGGTTACCGGCGCGCAGCAATGCAGGTGAAGTTAACTGTGGGTCAAACAACCGCATTGGAGTGCGTCCGATCAATTGCCATCCCCCCGGTGAACTTAACGGGTAGATGCCTGTTTGCGCCCCGGCAATGCCAACCGAACCTGCAGGAACAGTCTTACGTGGGTTGAGGCGTCTCGGTGTTGCAAGTTTTTCGTTTATCCCACCGAGATAAGGAAATCCAGGGAGGAAACCAACCATATAAACAATATAAATCCTTTCAGCATGCAGTCGGATCACGTTTTCAATACTGAGTTTATTGTATTCAGCAACTTCTTCTATATCGGGGCCGAATTTGCCGCCATAACAAACAGGTATTTTAATGGGGCTGGTGTCTGGTACCGACCGCGATTGTTTTATCTCATTTGTGAATTTCTTCAAATAATTTATCACCAGCTGAAAAGCATAAATGCCAGGTGATTCAGCTGCTGAGCTCACAAGCAAAGGATCATAAAAAACAGTGAGCGTGGTATAGGCCGGAACAGACTCAATGAAGCCGGGAAATGGAGCTTGATGTAACGATTCGTTAATTGCAGTAATGCGCTGAAGGATTTGTTCATCAATTGAATCACCAAAGGACATTCGCACTGAACTTTCGCTTTCGGCTTCAATAATGATTTTCGTTTCATGATTCATAAACAGAAGCAAAGTATTGGCATCGGAAGGGGTCAGCCTCTAAGTTATGAAGTCCGGCCCGCATACCCGAAAACGAGTGTGAAAATTACCATTTGTATACTGCCAATTACTCACCGGCGCTTGATATTTTTTGATCGGGCAGGTACATTGTCCGCAGGCAAATCCTTTGAATCCCCAAACCATGAGGCAGAATTTACTTATATTTAAATATAATAATAAGTGCATGAATGGCAAACCTGTCAACTGCGGAATTCTCAAGTTAATAGGTCTTGCTGAACTGCGCCGGGTGAATGCTGTTTATTACATTTTGCCATTGGTGCTGCTTATTTCAAACATAAATCTCGCTCAACAGGTTCAACAACCTCCCCAGGACCGGCAACTCATAACAACGATCGATTCCCAGAGTTACCGTGCGGTTCTTTGGAAAAGAACTGACGGGTTATCCCTGCCAAAGAAAAATGCCATGATCAAGGATGTCTATGGTTTTTTATGGATCATCAGTCCCGTGGGATTGAATCGGTTTGATGGAAATACTTTCAGGATTTTTTACCCTGACAAAAGCACGCCTGGCTCTGTCTCCGGTTCCTATAGTTTTTCACTGGTAGAAGATAGTTTGCATAATATATGGGTGGGTACTAATAAGGGACTCTCCCGGTACGATATCAAGGCAGATACATTCACAAACTTTTCACCCGGGGTGATTTCGGTAACTTCAATAGCCACTGTTGTTCCTTTCTGGGCAACAAAAGATGAACTCTATTGTCTAGAAGCCGGGAATAAAATTGTCAGGTATAATATTCATTCGTTAAAGAAGACAGAACTGGTTACCCTGGACAAAGCCGGACCTCAAGTGACAAATGCTACCGTCAGAACTTCAGTGTACGACTCCGTTTCAAATTCTTTGTATTTATTAACCGGCGGACCCGGAATTAACGGGGGAGGATTGCTCCAGATTTTATTAAACGAAAAACGAACCATTCATTATCAATGGCCCTGTTATCATAATATTGAAAAACATGCACATTTTTCCTATGCGATACAGTTTGATAAAAAGCGACGATCTCTATGGATCAATAGTGTTGATGGACTGCTTGAGTTTAATCTGAACGGGGAAAAATTTCATGATGTACCTGCCTGTAGCGATCTGATGGAACTCGCCAACTATGAAATCATGGCAGGGATGGATATTGATAAAGCTGGCAATGTCTGGTATTTCTCACAGAGCCGCGGCATACTGATCTATAATCCGTCGACCAATATTGCTAAACCACTTTTCAAAGATCCCGTCACTCAACATTATTTTTCTGAGGATAATATGGATATTTATTGCGATCGGGATGGAATGATCTGGTTCGGAAATCTCTCAACATCAAAAGGAGTACATCAACTGATCCCTTTTTCACCGTCTGTTAGCCGCCTCAGCATTCCGTACACAACGAGGGATGGAAAAGGTCAGGAAGACGGTATACTGTTTATCTCTAAAGGAAACGGGCAAAAAGTCTGGGCCTCCACAATCCGGGGCATAAAAACTCCTGGTTACGGAACAGATAAATCAAATTTGCTCAAAGACACATCAATCCCTTCTTCGTTACAAAATCATTGTATAGCACTTGGGATAAATGATCAAAAAACCAAAGCCTGGTTTTATGACTGGAAGAATATGTCGTTAATCGGCATGGATCTGCAAAGCAGGAAGTTGTTAACAATTATAGTGCGGGACTTAAATAATAAGGAGTTCTCAAAGATAAATCTGCTGGCCACCACGATAAAACCTTATAAAAACGGTTTCATTTTTCTAATCGATTACAAAGGTATTTTCTATTACGATAGCGATAGCACTGTAGCAAGACAGATTATTGATTTGCCTTATCATGTCACTAATGTTGCTATGGCTGTGCAGAACCGGATCTTCTTAAGATTACATTTTGGCTATACAAATCTCAGTTTTGTTGAATCCGGAAAGAAATGGACCCGGTCTTCAACTCCACTGGATAGTGTTGAGTGGTCCTGTATTTTTTATGACAGTATTAATAAAAGTTATTGGGTAGGTGGTGTTAAACAACTATATCATTATGATGGTAATTTCAAATTGATAAAACGTTATATTGACAATGATGGTTTGGCCGGCAATGATGTATTAAGTATTCAGCAGGACGAACATGGCCATATCTGGTTTAACAGTTCTGATGGTGACATATCCCGGCTCAATACAGAATCTGATGTGATCACGATATTGTCGGAGAAAGACGGATATAAAAGACAGGTATTTAGCTGGATGCCGCCGCATGTAAGAGACGAAAGCGGTAACCTCTATTTCCTGGGACATGATGGGATAGATAAAATAGAGCCGGATAAAATTGACCGTTTTCCACCTGCTATCGTTTACATGAAATCACTCGCGATAAATCAACAACCGATTGATCTTCCCACAGGTATCAATAATCTTCATACTTTAAAGCTTAAGTATGATCAAAGCCCGATCGCCATTGAAACGGGGGTGATAGATTTTTATTCAAAAGGTAAAAGCAGTATTCGCTACCGGTTGGAGGGCATTAATGAGAACTGGCAATATGCGCCAGGAAATTATTCGATACGTTTTGAAAAACTTCCGCCCGGTAAATACCGCCTTGTTATCCAGGCATCGAACTCAGGGAATAATTTTACCGGGCCGGAAAACATCCTGTTCATTGCAATCAGCCCGGCATTTTATAAAACCTGGTGGTTCATGGCTCTCATGGCTTTATTTATACTTGGAGTCATTTATGGCATTGCGCGGTTCCGGTTAAAAGAGAAGTTTCGATTGCAACTGGAAACTTCCGCTAAAGACATGCAGCTTGCTGAAATGCGCCAAAAAACAACAGAGTTGGAGATGCAGGCTTTACGTACCCAAATGAACCCGCATTTTATTTTTAATTCGCTCAATTCAATCAATCGTTTCATTTTACAAAACAACCGGACACAGGCTTCAGAATACCTGACGAAATTTTCGAAACTAATGCGTATGATCTTGCAGAATTCCCAGGCCTCTCTTATAACACTTGAAAGTGAATTAGAGTCACTGCGTCTTTATCTTGATCTTGAATCTTTGCGTTTCAATTATCATTTTAGTTATCGCATTTCTTTTTCTTCCGACATGGATGTATCCGCGTTTAAGTTGCCACCCCTGATTGTTCAACCCTATGCCGAAAATGCTATCTGGCATGGCCTGATGCATAAGGAGGAAAAAGGAAATCTTGATATTGAGATTACGGAAGAAGATGGATTTTTATTTCTGAAAATTGCCGACGACGGCATCGGCAGAAAGCAATCGGCAGCGATACATGAGAAGTCTGATACCCGGCATAAACCTATGGGATTGAAAATAACCGCTGACAGGATTGCTATACTTCAGCCTGGGGAATCATCGGATAAAGTGGTGAGGATAGTTGACCTGGTTGCGCCGGATGGCTCACCGGCCGGAACGGAAGTAATTATTAAAATTCCTGTGATTTATAATTGACCTTTTATTGAGTGATGAGTGATGAGTGATGAGTTATGAGTGAAGTTATGAATTGTGGAATGGAATAGAACTCATCACTCAAACATTCATCAACTAACTCATAACTCATCACTCATAACTCATAACTATGTTGAAGTCTATTCTGGTTGATGATGAAGTGCACTGTCTGGATACGCTGAACATCCTGCTGGGAGATTATTGTCCGGGTGTCGAGGTTGTTGAACAATGTATGTCTGCAAAACAAGGCCTGGCGGCGATACAGAAACATGATCCTTCGCTGGTGTTTCTTGATATTGAAATGCCTACATTAACTGGTTTTGATATGTTGCAGCAGCTTCAGGTTATACCCTTTGCCGTTATATTCACAACAAGCTATGATCAGTATGCAATTAAGGCCATTCGTTTCAGTGCCATGGATTACCTGTTAAAACCCATCGATCCAAAAGAACTGGTAGCGGCTGTAAACAAAGTGCAGGCACAAAAATATTTACCTACGGCCGAACAGTTCCACATGTTGATGAATCAATACAAACATCGTGAAAGCCCTTTCCACAAAGTAGCGGTTCCAACAGCAGAAGGATTTGAATTAGTTCCTGCCGGGGAGTTAATAAGATGCGAAGCAAACGATAATTATACCTGGTTATTTTTAAAAGACAAAACAAAAATCGTTGCCTGCCGCACGCTTAAGGAAATGGAAGAACAGCTAAGTCAATTCGGTTCGTTCGTACGCGTGCATCATTCCTATATTGTAAATCTAAATGAAGTCGCAAAATACATCAGGGGCGAAGGAGGTTATCTTGTGATGTCTGACGGGGCCACCGTGAATGTTTCAAGAAGCCGGAAAGATGCATTGCTGAAATTGTTTTAAGAGCCGCTGCTAACTTGCCTGCCGCTAATTATCCTGATGCTAACTTAATCTGCTGCTAACTATCCTGATGCAAACTACCCGCCTGCAACAGCGATATATCTGTTAAAGTCTCCACTTACTCACCGGGGCTGTTATTTTATCAGGGGTTAGAATAGATTTAAACTAAACTCTTTAATATGAAAAAGAAAACAATCCTCACGTCTATTCTTTTCTCAACATTATGTCTCTTTTACAGTTGTGAGAAAATTGAGTTTCCGCACCCTCCTAAAGACCCCGTTAGTTCAAAATCAACGATTGCGCTTGACTGGTATAAGCTCCAGCTGCGGATTCTGCTTGAAAGGAATTCCGCCTTTAACGGGATTTATTTTGGTTATATAGGTGTCGCCTTATATGAAGCGGTACGCTATGAGAATAAAAAATCCGTCAGCTTCTCTTCAAAACTATATATGATGCCAGCTATGCCCGCTATCGATAAAAAGCAGGATTATAACTGGGAGGTTAGTGCCAATGCTGCTCTTGCAGCTATGGTAAGATCTTATTATACCGGTCTCACCCCGGCGAATAATTTCTCAATTGATTCACTCGAAAAACTATATAATGATAAACTGATGGCAAAAGCCGGCGCAGCAACCTTTGCACGTTCACAAGCTTATGGAAAAAGTATTGCTAAAGCGGTATACGATTGGTCCCTCACCGATCTTTTTAATGGAAGCAATGCGGGTTATGTTCCGCCAGTATTTACCGGTGCATGGGTTCCAACACCGCCAGCATTTGCAAATGGCATTAACCCCTACCTCAGCGCGGCACGGACATTCCTGTCTGCAAACATAAACGCTGATGCGGCGACATTCCCATATGCATATTCTGAATTCGCAAATTCTGACTATTTCAAAATGGTTAGCGAGGTGTACACGGTTTCTCAAAACCTGAGTACCGAACAAAAAAATATCGCGTTGTTTTGGGTTGACCAGGGGAATGGTATTGCCTATACACCGCCGGGACATGACATGAACATAATCCTTCAGTGTATTGAAGTCACTGACGCAAATCTTTTTACAGCTGCAGAAGCGCTTGCGAAGGGTGGAATAGGGGAACGTGATGCCACTATAGTTTGTTTCAAAGCGAAATACAAGTACAATGTAACGCGTCCTGTTACCTATATTCAAAAAGTGATTGATCCGAAATGGCTGCCGTTTATTGTAACACCACCACATCCTGAATATCCTGCGGCTCATGCTTTTGTTAGCGGCGGTGCACTCCGCGCGGCCGAACATGTTTTGGGCAAAGTAAAGTTCACTGATCACACTTACGATTTCCGGGGATGGACACCAAGAGTTTATAACTCAATGTTCAAAGCAGCTGAGGAAGCCGGTATCTCCAGGCTTTATGGCGGTATACATTATCGTATTTCTATTGAGACCGGCCTCTCCCTGGCAGAGGAATTAGGTGACAGGGTTGGTAATTTGAAAATGACAGATTGATTCCCGTCAACTTCTGTCTGCGTCAATGTTGAAATCGTTAATATTGAAATGCTTCTGCATCCCTGATGTTGAAGCAGAGCTAAACTTACCGCTAAATCCTTAACCTTCAAACACCCAACGGCTGTCCCGAAAGAGGCAGCCTTTTTTTATAAATCAGGGAGGCAAATCCGGAAACTCTCAGACTTCCCGTTTAACTTTTTTGGCAGAGTTTTAGTTCGCATAACAGAGATTCCGCTGTCAAATTTCCTGCAACCTCCAGAGGTTCAGCCGACAATTTTTCAGCAGAAATGACACTTTTTTCATGATGCCGGCTACTGCATCCAAATGGCATGGTCATTGAAAAAGGAAATTCATGGGATCTGCGTACTTAAAGGAAACCGGCTGCGGAAAGGTTTTTAATCCACATGACTTCTTTAAAAAATTCCAATGTTTAACCAATTGCAAAAATTATCAAAATCATGGAAAACAATTTGACGCTAAACCATTACATGTGAAGACCTTCTGATTATGCCTGAATCAGGAATTCTTGCGATACCTGCCTACAACCGGAAGATCAAACCTGGTAAACTGAAATGGCAGGCAGTTGAATCAAAACAATTAACACTAAAACCTATTGTTATGGCAAAACAACTTTTCTTCGATATTGAAGCAAGAAACAAGATGAAAAAAGGCGTTGACATCCTCGCCAATGCAGTTAAGGTGACGCTCGGGCCACAGGGAAGAAATGTAATCCTGGAAAAGAAATTTGGCGCCGGCAGCATTACAAAAGACGGTGTAACCGTTGCAAAGGAAATTGAGCTCGAAGATCCGATCGAAAACATGGGCGCACAAATGGTAAAAGAAGTGGCTTCCAAAACGGCTGATATTGCCGGTGATGGAACCACAACAGCCACCGTGCTGGCGCAGGCCATTATAAGCGAAGGATTGAAAAACGTAGCCGCAGGTGCTAACCCCATGGATCTTAAACGTGGCATAGATAAAGCAGTGGTCGCAATTGTTGAACACCTGAAAAAGCAGTCACAAGCGGTCGGAACTAATGCCCAAAAAATTCAACAGGTAGCAGCCATCTCAGCAAACAATGACGAAACAATTGGTAAACTAATTACCGAAGCTTTTGAAAAAGTTGGCAAAGAAGGAGTGATAACCGTTGAAGAAGCAAAGGGTACTGATACTACTGTTGATGTTGTGGAAGGCATGCAATTTGACCGCGGTTATATCTCCCCTTATTTTGTAACCGACTCCGAAAAAATGGAAGCGGTGCTGGATCATCCTTATATCCTGATAACAGATAGAAAAATATCTGCGATGAAAGATGTTCTTCCTCTACTCGAGAAGACAGCACAAAGCGGAAGACCCCTGGTAATCATCGCTGAGGACCTGGAAGGGGAAGCGCTTGCAACTTTGGTTGTAAATAAACTTCGTGGCACATTGAAAGTTGCTGCTGTTAAAGCTCCTGGTTTCGGAGACCGGAGAAAAGAAATGTTACAGGACATTGCCATTTTGACCAAGGGAGTTGTTATCAGCGAAGAACAAGGCTACAAGCTGGAGGATACAGATATCTCATTTCTCGGCACTTCAGATTCAGTAACGATCGATAAGGACAATACCATTATCCTGGGGGGTAACGGAAACAAAGAAGACATCATAGGTCGTGTGAACCAGATCAAGGCACAGATTGAATCAACCACTTCTGATTACGACAAGGAAAAACTGCAGGAAAGGCTTGCTAAACTTTCAGGTGGCGTGGCTGTACTTTATATTGGTGCGGCAACTGAAGTTGAAATGAAGGAGAAAAAGGACAGGGTTAATGATGCCCTGCATGCGACACGTGCTGCTGTTGAAGAAGGAATAGTTCCCGGTGGCGGTGTTGCTTATATCCGCGCCATTGATGCTTTGAAATCCCTCAAAGGAGCCAATGAAGATGAAACCACGGGTATTGCGATTGTAAAACGTGCAGTTGAAGAGCCATTGAGGCAGATTGTTCAGAATGCTGGTCTTGAAGGAAGTATTATAGTTCAGAAGGTAAAAGAAGGCAAGGGTGACTATGGTTTCAATGCACGGACTGAACAGTATGAACAACTATTGGAAGCCGGGATTATTGATCCGACAAAAGTCACAAGGATAGCGATCGAAAACGCCGCTTCCATTGCAGGGATGTTGCTTACTACCGAATGTGTGGTTGCTGATAAGCCAAAGAGGGAACCGCCTTCTATGCCAACTCCTGGTGGACCGGACATGGGTATGGATTATTAATGGTTCGGACATGGGTATGGAGTATTAATGGTTATTAAGCAGCTTGGGCGGGCAGACTACTTTTGATTGAGTTCCTCTAATGCTGCCAGAATTCCATCTGCCCCGGGATTCCGGTCGATAGGAGAAAGATAGTTCCATTTTATTAACCCCTTTTCATCGAGCAGATAAAGTCCTCTTTTTGAAGTTCCTTCCTGCGTATCATAAACCTCGTAGAGAGTAGAAATGGCGCCTTTTGGTTCGAAATCGGCCAAAAGCGGAAAACCGATATTCCGGTTTTCGCTATAACTGGCATGACACCAACGGCCATCAACCGAAATTGCCAGCACCTGTGTATTGTATGAATCAAAGATGTTTTGCATCTCATTGTACAAAGCAAGCTCATCACCGCAAACCGGGCTCCAGTCTGCCGGATAAAACACAAGGAGAATCTTCTTACCCCGGTAATCATAAAGCGACTCGTTCTTTCCGGTAGTAGAAAATAAATTAAAATCGGGGGCTATGGTTTCGACAGGAAGCATAATTTTTTTATTAATCAATGGATAAAAAATTTTAGCAAAAAGCCGCAGGCGTTCAAAACCTGCAGCTTTTTGAAATCTAAATCTACCCTGAATTTTTAAATATATTTTTGATGGGCGATTTAACTCACCTCATTCTTAGATTTCGTTTTTGATTTTGTTTTGGTCGGGGACTTTTTTTGGCTTTTCTACCATCTCTCCATGAATGATTTCCTTAACCTCCTGAACCGCATGCTTCACTTTTTTTGAGGTTTTTTTTGACGCTTTTTTGGGTTTTTCTTCGACTGCTTCTTCATTAATACCTGCTTCGGCGATAGCAGTCAGTGAAGCATCAGTGTCCTTTTCTTCATTCAGGCTGGGAACCAGTATTTTCGCAATTTCATTTTCCCCAATCGTTTTTGCGAGCGTGATCAGGCTGCCATAACAGGCAATTTCATAATGTTCAACTTTCTGGGCCGCCACGATCAGTGCTGCATCGCGAATTGCGCTTCCATCTTCCGTTTCGTCGATCACCTGCCAACCTTCATTAAATAGTCCCTGGAGACCAATAGATGGCCCAGCCTGGGCTGGCAGATTCAACAGGTTAAAAACTTTATCGAGCCTTTCCCTGTGCTGAGTTGTTTGTTGGGCATGCAGGTCAAAGGCTTGTTTGAGATTAGGATCCGTAGCTGCTTTAGACATGGTGGTCAATACACTGACCAGGTGAGTTTCAGCCCAGTACATTTTTTCGAGTGAAGTGACGAAGAATTTCTGAAGTTTAGGATTTGTACCAGCATTCTTTTGTTCTGACATAAAGAGTATTTATCATGATTAATACTCATCATACATAAAAATGATGCCGCATTTTTTACACTTTCTTTATCAGATTAATTGTTCACATTCTGTCCCCCGACAGACAAATTTTTTCTCACAAAATCAAAACTGTAGTTTTTTATAAGCGTTCTTACTTTTCTGAATTCATTCATGATTGCGTGCTGAGTACCAGTAGCTTTAGCGGGATCAGGAAAATTATAATGAAAGCGCTGTGCCCGGGTTGAAAAATAAGGACAACGTTCAAGCGCATGATCACAGACTGTAATAACATAATCGAAATCAATTTCGCAATACTCCTCAACGTTGTTCGAAGTATGAGCTGAAATATCTATACCGTCCTCCATCATCGATGCAATTGCCAGCGGGTTTACACCATGTGTCTCAACACCTGCACTATAAATTTCGGCCTGATCACCTGCGAAGTGCCTTAAATAGCCTTCTGCGATCTGGCTTCGACAACTGTTTCCTGTACACAATACCAACACTTTTTTCATGTTCCGGTTTATAGGATGATTAATTACAACATCCTGGTTCACAACAACTCTTCTTTTCAACAGGTTTTTGTGCAAACACTGTAATGCTGTAAATGCCGGTATCACTTATCCTGAATTGTTCAATTTCTTCAGCTGATAAATATTCTGAAAGTATATCATCAGGAATATTAATCACTTTTTCTTTCTGCAGAATAATGTTTTCAAATCCGGTTTCTTGTATCAGGTCAAGATATTCGTTTTTCTGAATCGCTCCCGAAACGCATCCGGTATACATTTCTGCTGCTGATTGCAGATTAGCTGGTAATCCGCCTTTCAAAACAATATCGGAAATGCTGAAATGACCGCCTGTTTTCAGTACCCGGTAGATTTCCTTTATAACAGCCTGCTTATCAGGCACGAGATTAAGTACGCAATTACTGATCACAACATCAGCTGTGTCTCCTGCTACGGGTATATTTTCAATATCGCCTAGCCTGAACTCAACATTATGGAGACCGAGTTTTTCAGCGTTTGTTCTGGCTTTTGCTATCATCGCAGGTGTGAAGTCTATCCCGATTACGATGCCGGTTTCGCCAGTCTCAGAACATGCAATAAATGCATCATTTCCGGCGCCACTGCCAAGATCAATTACTAAATCACCTTTTTTGATTTTTGCGAATTGTGTTGGTAAACCGCAGCCAAGGCCAAGGTCCGCATCGGCTGCATAACCTTCGAGCTGGGTATAATCTTCGCTCATGATATTGTAAACTTCAGTTGAACATCCACCAGAGCCACAGCATGAAGACTGGTTATCACTTTTGTCCTGCAATGCTATCTCGCTGTATTTTTGTTTAACCAGTTCTTTTAATTGTTCCTGGGTTTGCATATATCGGGTTTTAAATAATTGATTGTAATATTACGATTCAATGAAGCAAAAAAAATCATCTTACAAAATACCGTGGTGCCGGTTCTCATTCGACATGCCATCGGCAACAACCAACACAAAACCATTAATCACTAATTCGCTATCAGCAACAATTGTCAGCCGGGTTTATTTCCTTGAAAAAAATATTGAATAATTCCCGGTAGCGGTTCCAGACTTTCGGATTGATGCAATAACAAACACTGGCACCTTCGATGGATCCGTGAATGATTCCTGCATTTTTCAATTCTTTCAGGTGTTGTGAAGTAGTTGCCTGTGCCAGCCCGAGTTCTTCAACAAGGTCACCACAGATACAGGCATTTTTTTTTACAAGATATTGAAGGATTGCTATTCTCGCAGGATGTCCCAGTGCCTTGGCTACATTAGCCAGGTCATTTTGCTGTTTGGTAAACAATTCCGATTTCGTCAATCCCATATCGCAATATTACGATATAATTTGAAATCAAAAAATATTTTTTTCACCGGTTTGATGTGTTGAAGATTATTAGGATGCAGTTTGATTGACCCTTGGTTCCTAAGAAAATTATGTTACCGGGAATAAACTTATTATTGCATCCTTGATTTGGGATCGCTTCTATTTTGATATTTAATGTCAGGACCGGTCCTTCATCCAAAATATTCAATCAAACCAGGTGTCAATGAAGTTAGGGATCAACTACAATGTATTTCGTGAATTTGTACGTTCGGGCTCCATTGGCGGTATCATTTTGCTAATATGTGTTGGTCTATCACTGGTAATTGCAAACTCACCTTTCAACGAAAGTTTCAGTAAGTTCCTGGATTTGGAAATCGGTGTTGAGAACAATTATCTTCATTTAAGATATCCTGTGCTGTTATGGGTGAACGATGGATTGATGGCTATTTTCTTTTTGCTGGTTGGTCTGGAGATCAAACGGGAATTGGTTGAAGGTGAACTTTCTTCACCAAAGAAAGCATCTTTACCTGTACTTGCTGCTTTCGGGGGAGCTATTCTGCCCGCGCTGATATTTGCTTTTTTTAATTACAATCGTCCAACGAGCGCAGGCTGGGGAATTCCAATGGCCACCGATATTGCTTTTGCCATTGGCATCTTATCTCTGCTGGGTAACAGGGTGCCATCTTCATTAAAAGTCTTCCTTGCCGCGCTGGCAATCGTTGATGATCTGATTGCAATACTGGTAATAGCGCTTTTTTATTCATCAGGGCTAAATACTACAAACCTCATGATAGCCGGTGGCCTGTTCGCTTTCATGTTAATTTTGAATCGCCTAAAAGTAAAATCATTGTTTGCCTATCTTATACCGGGCACTTTGATGTGGTATTTTGTTCATCACTCGGGTATTCATGCAACTATTGCCGGTGTGCTCACTGCTATAACACTACCTACCAATAAAGTCGCTGCTGAATCGCCGCTTGAAAAGCTTGAGCATTTTCTTACAAGGCCGGTAAGCTATTTCATCATGCCACTGTTCGCCATCGTAAACACGAATATCCGTATCGGGTCGTCCATGTTTGAGGGTCTCGCCAGTGATGTTGGACTTGGTATTTTGGTTGGATTGGTGATTGGTAAACCTATTGGGATCACGCTGATGTCATGGCTGATTGTGAAGATGAAACTTGGTACTATTCCAACCGGGGCAACCTGGTGGCATATCATTGGTCTCGGCCTGCTCGGCGGTATAGGTTTCACTATGTCGATTTTTATAGCGCTGCTTTCTTACGATGATCCTTCGCTTCAGACAGAATCAAAATTTGTTATTCTTCTTTCTTCGGTGATAGCTGGTATAGCAGGATTTTTGCTGTTGTCATCTGTTAATAAAAGAAAGAATGTTGTCTTTCAGGATAGAAATTCTGATTTTCCCGATCCAGGTACTGCAATCAATACTAAGGATTGACTTTTTTTGAAAAAGACAGAAAGCGTGGTGCCTTCTGTCTTTTGATATTAATTCTGATTGAGAAGATCGAATGCCGCTGTTGGATTTGACAGGTAAAGATCCCGGAAATCCCTGGTGCCCGCCACATGAATTTCATATAAGTCATTTTCAATGCCATCGACCAGGGCCTGTGCAACATCGGCTGCAGGCATCCCGTTTTCAAGTCCCCCTATCCCTTTTGAAAAATGAGTTTTAACTAAAGGAGGCATCAGTTCAAAAACTTTCACTTTTGTATCTCTTGACAAGGTAAATCTTAGCGCAAGTGTATAGGAATGCAATGCAGCCTTAGTGTCTGAGTAGGTGGGAATGAAAGCATCCGGTGCGAATGCCACGATTGAACTAACATTTACTATTGCAGCTTCAGGTTGTTGTTTCAGAACCGGTAATAGTTTTTCGTTGAGCCTGATAACTGATAAATAATTGGTCGAGATTTCTTCGCTGGCTTTTTCAAAAGCGTTAGCTTCCTCGGCATGCCAGTAGGCATAAGCAGCTGCAGCATTGTTTACTACGATGCTCAGATCGCTAAAATCTGTTTTTAGTTTGTTTACAAGTTTCTCGACGTCTTCCGCATTGGTAATATCGGCCTGGAACCAATTGATATTTTTAAGTCCTGCTGCAGCCTTTTGCAGCGTTTCGGCATTTCTACCAATGATGATTACGCGATTGTCTTTGGCCGCAAATAATTTCGCTGTTTCGAGCCCTATCCCAGAACCACCGCCTGTGATGAGGATTGTTTTGTTTGAAATAATCATAAGAGAGATATGAATTATGAGTTATGAGTTATGAAATCAGTGACGAATGATGAAATACTAATTTCTGACAACCCCAGATAAGGGTTGACTTCGTATAGCCCGGGGTGAAACGATAGATTAATTGTGTGATAGCGATGCGGAAAAGTCAGTGCTGGCAGAAACGGTTTCCCAGACAGCAATTTCTGAACGAATCTTCTCATTATTTTGTTTGTAAAGGGCAAGTGCATCGTTACCGGCAAGAAAATGAAGAGGGGGTTTTGGTGATTCCACCAACCTCAGGATTATCTGAGCCAATTTATTAGGATCACCAGGCTGTTTACCATCAAGGCCTGATATTCCGGCCCTGATTTGACCAACTGTATCTTCGTACTGGCTGATAACATTTTTGGATGCTATATAAGAATCGGAAGAAACGAATTCGGTCCGGAAAAGACCAGGAGCGACAGCTGTTACATGGATATCAAATGATTTTAGTTCTAGTGCAAGGCCCTCGGTGATACCTTCAACCGCATATTTCGTAGAACCATATAAACCCAATCCCGCAACAGAAGATCCGTATCCGAACAGGGAGGATATATTAATAATGTGCCCGGAGTTGTTTTTTCTCATCCAGGGTAACACAGCCCTGGTAACATTCAACAATCCGAATACATTTGTGTCATACTGCCTCCGCACCTCTGCATCAGATACTTCTTCAACAGCGCCCAGCAGGCCATAACCTGCATTATTAACGAGGACATCTATTCGTCCAAATCTATCGATTGCTTTTTGCACACCTGCTTTAACAAGGTCTTCATTGGTAACATCAAGTACGACCACCTCAAGATTATCGTGGTTGTTTAATAAAGCGAATAATTTTTCCGGTTTTGAGCGCACTGTGGCAACTACATTATCACCGTTTGCCAATGCGACTTTTGAAATCTCAATTCCGAATCCGCGCGAAGCACCAGTGACGAACCATGTTTTTTTAATACTCATAACGAAGGTTTTATTTGTTGATTATAATGTTATTTTATTTTTTAGGTGAGCTGCTGAATTATATATGCGGTAGATTAAGTATGATTCTACATAAAGATGCTAGCAAATGAAGTATGATGAAATGAAGTATGATGATAAATGAAGTATGATGATAAATGAAGGGTACTAATAAATGAAGTATGATGTTAAATGAAGGATACTGATAAATGAAGTCTGATGTTAAATGAAGTGTACTGATAAATGAAGTCTGATGTTAAATGAAGTGTACTGATAAAATGAAGTATGACGATAAATTAAGTACACTGTAGATTATTGTACTGATAGATTAAGTAATTCATCATTCATAATTTTCTTTCATAATTCATAACTCATAATTCATAATTCTGTTGACTGACCGTTCGGTCATTTAATTTGCAAAAAAAATCAAATTGTGTTTGAGTCAATTTCATTTTTTATCATTTTCACAATAATCTTCATTTGATCACTTTTTCCTGATACTCGGGATATAAGAACACCGCCTTCTATTAATGCGAAAGACTTTATAGCAAATTCCTTCGAATTCCATTTCTTATCAAACTCACCAGCCTTAATTCCCTGCTCCACAATACCTGCCACAGTTTGTTGTATGCCTTTTATCACTTTATATACCTTATCGAGAATTACAGGATTGGTATCATCCGCTTCAGTTCCAAAATTCAATATCGGGCAACCACCTATAACAGGAGGTGAAAGGGGATCACTTAAAAATTCTATCAGGCTATATAGCTTTGCCTTTCCCGTTTTTTGATGACTGAAAGCAGCCTTTGCCTTTTTTATGAATGTGTCCAGGGTGTAATCAACGGCACAATATGATAAAGCTTCCTTGTCTTCGAAATGTACATAAAGGCTTCCCTTTGACAATTTGGTCGCTTCCATAATATCACTCATTGCCGTACCGGCGACACCTTTCTTATTAAAGATAGGTGCTGCCTGTTCGATGATCCATTGCTTTGTCTTTTCTGCTTTTGTCATGTGAGTTGATCCCTGTTTCTCAATTGCCTGTCTCAATTGCCGAAGCAAATGTACATGACCGATCGGTCATTTTACAAATATTTATCAGTTTATTTTTTTCAGACAGGATCATTTAACAATTCAATGGGATTGAGAAGAGGCGTTAAGAACGCCAATAACTCATTCCTTAACCTGATAGTCACTTCAATGCCATTTTCCAGTTCGATGAACTTGTCATCAACATGGGCCTGGTTTCCATCCCAGCTGATTTTTATGTGCTTACCCTTTATCGTTTCGAAGTTGTATTCATCTTTGCTTTCGCTAATCTTTCCACTTAAATAATCTAAAAACTTTTGCCTGTCACTTTCCGAAACCATCACCACTTCAAAAGATCCATCACCGGGATCCGAAACGGGCGACAGGTCGAGCTTAGGGCCGATAGAAGGAGTGTTCATGACTTCTATCAGTAAATATCTGCCTGAATACTCTTTACTATCAATCTCAATTTTGCAAAACACAGGTTCATAGGATACTACAATATCATACAACCGCTTCCGGGCAAGTTGGATCTTTTCCTGCAGCGTTTTTTCAGCTTTGTCTTTATCTGGTTTCTTCTTTGATTCTTCAATCAGTGCAGGAAATACGCCAAAGCCAAAACTTTCAAGAAAATATCCTGCACCTGGTACATTGTAAATTCTCCCGATATCGAAGGGCTTTGCCTGGTACAAGTGGAGAGTGTTGACTGCTTCTTCAATGCTGGTATTTAATTTCAGTGATCTTCCGATATTATTGGCTGTGCCTAAAGGGAGTAGGGCAAGTGCTCTGGGTTTATCCAACAGTTGTCGATTTAGGATCTGGCCGGCAACTTTTCGTACTGTGCCATCACCACCCGCAACAATTAAAAGATCTGCATTCGTATCAAAATTTTTCCATTTGTCTTGTTTGGTTGACATGTAACTACACTGGTAGCCATTGTTTTCTAAGAGTTCGATTAAATGTTCCCTGGTATATTTTTCGTCTCCGGCGCCAGGATTATGGAGGATATGTACTTTTTGCATATATATATGTGGATTGTGATATAAAATTGAATAAAACTATGCCGCACCGTTAGTGGTTGGCACAATGTTGTTGGTTCAATTTACATGAACATCCTGATAACAAACGACGATGGCATTTATAGTCCCGGAATAGCAGCCCTGGCCGACCGGGCAAAGGCGTTTGGAGAGGTAAGGGTTATGGCGCCGGATGTGGAGCGTTCTGCTGCTTCGCATGCAATTACTACCCACCTCCCGATTTCCTACAAAAAAGCCAAAATCCAGGTTGATGGAGTACAGGCATTTAAAGTGACTGGAACACCGGCTGATTGCGCGGCTCTCGGCACCCATCTTACTAAGACAGACCTGGTACTTTCGGGTATCAACATGGGTCCTAACCTGGGCAATGCCCTGTGGCACTCTGGTACATTGGCAGCCGCAAAACAGGCTGTTTTGTTAGGGATAAAAGCGATAGCCTTCAGTACACCGGTTGGTAAAGAGGAACCGGACTTCAAAGCCCTTGCCCCTTTTGTTGATGAGACATTAGCCTTACTGCTAAAAATTGAAGGTCTCTTCCTGTTCAATGTAAATTTTCCTCCTGCACCAAAAGGGATAATGTGGACAAGGCAATCAGTGCGGTTATACGATAATGAGATTGTTCCGGGTATCGATCCGATGGGCCGTAAACATTATTGGTTTTCCGTTATTCCTCTCGGCCCCGCTGAAGAAGGAACAGACCGATGGGCCGTTGAAAATGGTTATACTTCGATAACGCCACTTCGTTTAAATCTCACGGACGAAGACCAGTTGAAAAAATTCAATAAAGACTATAAAATACCAGGATAAAGTTTTTTGATGTTGACACCATTTTTCAAATTTGATGAACCTGAGACAGTCTCTTATGCCTAAGGGTTTACTATTATAAGACCCGAGCGTTTACGATTACAAGATATGAAAGAAGGATTAAATTTTTCTTTTATACGGTCCCTGAGATCCAATCGGCATTTTTCTGTCGTATCTTAAATTTCATATTCGTAGCAAGACATACATAAGACCTTGCTCATCCCCTTTCGTATTTTAACCCGCAAAAATGAAACTCCTTATTAAGAATATGGTTAGTCTTCGATGCAAGCTTATAGTGAAAGCTGAGCTGCAAGCATTAAAAATACCATATTCAACCTTGGATTTAGGTGAGGTTATACTTGATAAAAGGTTGACAGAGGCGGAAACAGAATTGCTTAGAATGGCCCTGTGGAAATCTGGCCTTGAGATAATGGAGGATAAGAAAAGCATTCTTATAGAGAAGATAAAAAATGTGATTGTTGAAATGATTCACTACATGGATGAACCTCCCGTTATAAATTTCTCAGACTATCTAAGTTCAAAAATTGATTACGACTATACTTATCTTTCTAACCTGTTTTCGGAAGTGAAAGGTATAACTATTGAACACTATATTATTTCTCATAAGATCGAACGTGCAAAGGAGTTGTTGATTTACGATGAATTGACCTTAACGGAGATCGCCTCCAAACTACATTATAGCAGTGTAGCTCATCTGTCCAGGCAATTTAAACAAGTTACAGGCCTTACTCCCACCTACTTCCGCAATATGAAAAACAGGCGCCTTATCGCTCTTGAGAATTTGTGAATCAGGTCCTTAGGACAACTAAGTATTTGAAAGCGGCACAGCAACTTTGAGTTCGTAGCCTTCACCTGGCGAAGTAATAATGTTCATTGTTCCTCCGTGCAACTCTACCCGGGTTTTTATATTCAGAATTCCAACTCCTTTTAGCTGCTGACCAGGATCGCATCCCTTTCCATTGTCTTTGAAACTCAAGACGAGTTGGTTTGCCTTGATCGATAAACGAATGATCGCTACATCAGCACCTGAATGTTTGATAATGTTGTTTACCTGCTCCTGGGCGATCCGGAACAGATCCATTTTTATATCCTCCGCACATTGTTCTTCCTTCACTTGTACCTGCAGCTTGAATTTAATAGGGTTTGGCAGCACCAGGTCAGCGATCAGAATTATGAGGCTATCGATCAGTCCTAACACAAGGACAGGTGTAATCATTGCTTTTGATAATTTGCGAATTTCCTGGATCACTTGCAGTATATAATCTGAAGCCTTATCGAGACACAATGAAGTTACCGATTCATCGGTTTTTGCTAGTTCGATATATAGCTTCGCTGCTCCCAGTATCTGGTTAAGATTGTCATGCATTTCCCGGCCTATCACTACTCTTTCGTTTTCCTGAGCAGCCAGCACTGCGCGGCTCATCTCTATAAGGTTCGATTCTTTTTCTAATGCCGACTTTCGTTGCCGTTCTATTTTTTCCGTGATGTCAGTGTCCATGGCAAAATACCGGTCGCAATTCCCCCTTGAATCAAAAAGCGGCTGTCCATGGAGATGTATCCAGAACGGCCGCCCTTTTTTGCTATAATTCAGAATATCGCAGTCGAAAGGAAGTTGTTGGTTGATCCTGTTTCTCAGGTACGAGATGGTTGCCGGATCTGTATCCGGCCCTTGTAGAAAGCTTCCCGGTTTTTTTCCCATTACTTCTTCAGCGGTATAGCCGGTGATATTTGTAAAAGCTGTATTTACCCAGTTAATATGTCCGTTGACGTCAGTTATGATGATAGCGTTTACCGTTTGTTTGGCTATCAATGAAAGTTGTTGTTCACTTTCAAGCAACTGAATTTCTGTCAATTTTCGCCTCGTGATATCCTGAGTGGCACCGATCATCCTTATAGGTTTTTCATCATTGTCGTACATCAGGTGACCACGATCACATACGTATGCATATTCACCATTAGCACGCTGGAAACGGTATTCTATATCCCATTCCTTACCAGAAGGGGGATAAGATAGAAACTGCTTTAACATGGCCTTGACTTTCAAACGATCCTCGGGATGTATACGGCTTTCCCAGAAATCCTGCGGGATCAGAGCATTTTCAATATTATAGCCGAAAATCCTCTTGTGACTGCCATCGATCCAGAATATCTGTTTATTAGGCAGATCCCATTCCCAGAGGCAATCGTTTGTTACTTCGGTAACATATCGATATAACTCATCAAGGATTCTCATTTGCTGAACCTCTGCGGTTATTCGGATACGGCCTGCAGGCACCGAGGAACTCTTAAAGGAAACAGAAAGTTTGTTTCCGACATGATAGGTTATCACATCAAACCAGGCGCTCATCTCCGGCCAGTATTCTCTAAAATGCAAAGGTACGTCAGTCAAAAACGCTTTGTGATATACTACGTAGAAATTTAGTGGAAGGGTGCCGACGAATTCCTCCCAGAGATTTTTTCCAATAATATCCGCCCCGGTAACACCAAGTATCTGTTCTGCAGCCTTATTCCAGGACAGAACAGTCCAGTTTTCGTCTACGGTAAAAAAACCATTACTAATTGTCTCGGTAATAGGCATACCGCCATAAGTATTCCTGCTACTGTGACTTGTGAACGGCGATCCGATATCGGGAAAACTATTCATGCTCACTTTTTATGATGGTTAAGATCATTTTAAACCGGCCGTTCGGATTGATATGATTTGGTTGGTGAGCAGGAATAATAATTCCTTCGCCGGAGTGCAACAGATTTGCAGTTCCATCAATAACGATTTCCGCGCTCCCTTCGATAATCTGGACAAATGTGTCGAAGGGAGAGGTCTTCTCAGTAAGCCCTTCCCCACTGTCGAATGATAATACACTTATATTTCCTGACGATTTTTTTATTATTGTTTTACTTACTACAGCGTTCGGAACATATTCAATAATTTCAACGATAATATGTGAAACCGATTTTGGAGGTTTATCGTCCCCTGAATGCAAAGCATTTATAGTAGAAGGCGCCTTAGCAGACGGCTTTTTTTTCTTCATGATAGATAAGATTTAGATCCTTATCAAAGATGACTTAATCCTGTCACTAAATTTGTTGCAAGATTTTGCCTGAAATTTGCACTATTTACTGATTTTACAACAGGACCAAAATTGCTGGTTTTGTGATTTTGCCAGGAGGTTTAATCTTCGGGAAAAAATGTGGCAACTGTTTGGATACATATATTTGAACAACAGAAAGTTATCCAGTAAACAGCCGCGATCGATACAAAAAGTGAGGAACCCGGTTCACAGATCGGGGCAATGCACCGCTTTGAATTTAAGACCCGGGATGGAATATTCTCGTAAGGATGGGGCATCAATATATTTAGTACATAAAGAAAATTTATGGAAAATTTAAAAGGAAAAATAGCCCTGGTCACCGGTGCCGGTAAAGGAATTGGGAAAGCAATAGCCATAGCATTGGCAGCAGAAGGTGTAAATGTTGGCTTGATAGCAAGGACAGAAAAAGACCTGGCTGCCGTAGCCGAAATAATAAAATCAATGGGTGTGAATGCCGCTTATGCTAATGCTGATGTAAGTAATCGCGAAGAAGTCGAAAGCGCAGTATCAAAAATAAAAAATAATCTTGGCGAGATTGATATCTTAATCAATAATGCCGGCACCGGCACATTTGGGAAATTCCTTGAGTTGGAACCGGAAGTCTGGGAACAACAAATTAAGATCAATTTGTTTGGTGTATATTATACCATACGTACCGTGTTGCAATCTATGATTGACCGAAAGACCGGCGATATCGTCAACATCTCTTCGACGGCAGGAAAAACAGGTGCTGCCAATACAAGTGCTTACAGTGCCTCCAAATTTGCTGTATTTGGCCTCACAGAAAGCCTCATGCAGGAAGTGCGAAAGCATAATATCCGGGTTACGACATTGGCTCCGAGCACGGTTGTAACGGATCTGGCCTATAGCGCCGATCTTATAAAAGGGGATCCTGAACGGGTGATGCATCCCGAAGATTTTGCTGAACTGATCATAGCCCAGTTGAAACTTAATCGCAGGGTATTTGTAAAAGAAGCAAGTATTTTCTCAACAAACCCCTGAATAGAATTATGAGTTATGAATTATGAGTTATGAATTATGAGTTATGAGTGAGTTATGAGTTTGTGACTTATGAGTGCTTTTTTGTATGGCATGCATAACTCATTCATCACTCATTCATCACTCATTCATCACCCATTCATCACCCATTCATAACTCGCTCATAACTCGCTCATCACTTTTAACTATTTTCAATGGGTTTGGATTGTTTCTTCATTTGGTCTGCCAGCAACCTATCCGGAATTGCATTAACCTATCGGGAATTACATTAACGTATCCGGAATAACATTTGCCGTGGCAGCGATCCCTGAGGGTGTTGAGAAGGGTTTCGGGATCAGACACTGTTTGATACGCTCCATACTTGGAAAGGAGATAGATTATACTTTTGGGGAAGAAACCGGGCGGGCCGGGTTGATGAGCTTATTATCCCGGTTTAATAGCAGATTTGATACGATTATTTTTTAACTTACTGTCAGAAGCAATTTTTGAACAATCAGGATCGTCGGAAATCATTGCTTTGTACAGGCTTGTTTAACTATTTATGTTGAACAGTATTTATGTTGAACAGAATTTCCGCACTATGAATACTGTATCGCAGTAAACCGTGTTACTGTTTATCTTGATATTGTGAATGTTGTTATTGTACATCTTGTAACTGTAAATCTATTATGGTAAGTCTATTACAGTAAATCTGTTAATGTATATCGCCTAACATTTTAAAACAGGAGGTTATCATGATTACAAAAGGATTGCTTGTTCGTTTAGAAGGGAAAGAAGGCAAAGATGATGAGATTGAATCATTCCTTGCTTCTGCAGTTCCGCTGGTAAAACAGGAGCCAGCTACAATCGCCTGGTTCGCTAATAGATTTGGTCCTTCTGCATACGGGATCATCGATGTTTTTGAAGATGAGGCGGGACGGGATGCACATCTTAACGGGGATGTGGCTAAGGGCCTGATGCGTATGGCACCTGAATTATTCTCAAGTCCTCCGGACATTCAAAAAATAGATATAGTTGCCAGCAAGCTTCCTGCAAAAGCACCTGCCGAGCCGGATACAAAAGGGATATTATTGACTTTTAAAGGCAAAGAAGGTCAGGAAGAAGAGGTGATTGAATTTTTGAAAGAAACTCAGCCTCTTGCGATGGAAGAAGAACAGACCACAGCCTGGTTTGCCATTCGTCTTCCTGACAACGAATATGGCATCTTTGACGTGTTTCCTGACAATGGTGCGCGTTTAAAACATATTGCCGGCCGCATCCCGAAAGAGATAACAAAACATGCATTTCACTTAAACGGAGGAACGCCGGATATGGATCTGCTTAAGGTGACTGCAGAAAATTTTAAACTCTGATATTTCAAGAGAGGTATGAATTATGAGTTATGAAACCATTAATGAAAGAATTATGAGTTCATAACTCTTGATTTCACAACTGCTTTCATAATTCATAACTCATAATTCATATCTCTTTTCAGCTATTTAGCGTGTGCCTTTGGCTTCAGAATACCACCGCTGGCTTCCTTAATGCTTTGCACGTATACAAAAGCCGCGGGATCAACCGTGCCCAAAGCTTCCTGGATCCTTTTTATTTCCAGGCGCGTTACTATTGTAACAATAATCTCGCAGTCAAACTTAATATCAAATGAACCGGGGAGATAACCTCTTTCTCCTTTATAAACCGTAATGGCCTTGCCAAGATCATTGACAAGAAGTCGCTTCACTTCTTCCTGCTTCGAACTGATGATATTCATTGCAGTAAATTCTTCTATACCATCCACAACATAATCTGTAGCCTTCGTGGCTGTGAAATATGTAATGATGGAATACATGGCAGTTTCTATCCCAAATTGTAAGGCAGCTGCGGCGAACAGGATCGTATTCATTGCCATAATAATCTCGGAATTGGAAAAACCGGTTTTTCTTTGCGTAAACACCGCAATTACTTCTGCCCCATCAATTACACAACCAGTCCTGATGACCAGTCCCACACCGGTCCCGATAAGTATTCCTCCGAAAATGGCTATCAATAACCGGTCGCTTGTAATCGGTCCGATGTTAACAAATATCAGACCTAACGAAAGGAGGGCAACCGCGATCGAGGTTTGCACTGCGAAGGTTTTGCCAATCTTTTTGTAACCGAGATAGATAAAAGGCAGATTCAGGATAAACATGAGCAAACTGATGTTAACATGTAGCACTTCATGAAGCAGGATTGAGATACCGGTAACCCCTCCATCGAGAAACCTGTTTGGGATCATAAATCCTTTCATGGCGACAACGGCGAGGCCGGTGCCAAAAACCATTTGCGTCAGATGTTTTGGATTTCGAATATGTTTCCAATCTATAGAGCTGCTCTTGAATTTGCTGGTCATGCTGAAATTTAATTAAATGTTACCCGCCCTGGCTATACTCACAGTCAGGCCATCTCATCAACTCATGATTTCATCAAACCCCTGGTCATGATTTTACCAATTGCGTGGTTTTTAGCAAGCAGATTTGAATGCTTCCATGGCGTTTAATGAAGACTGTTGGTAAAAGATAAAACTTTTAATGTAAAGGCGCTCAGTCTGCCCTCAGGGTTTTTACAGGACTTGTGACTGCTGCCCTGAATGCCTGGAGGCTGATTGTAAGCAAAGTCACGACTACCGCTGCAAAACCGGCCATTACAAATGCCTGCCAGCCGATATCGACGCGATAAGCAAATTCCTGCAACCATTTGTACATGGACCACCAGGCAACGGGAAAAGCAATAAGGGCCGCTACAATTACGAGTTTGAGAAAATCACCGGAAAGCATCAATACAATATTTCCGGAAGAGGCGCCCAGTACCTTGCGGATACTGATCTCCCGCATCCGTTGTTGGGTTGCATAAGCTGCCAGTCCCAACAAGCCGATACAGGCGATAAAAATGGCAAGTGAAGAAAAGAAAGAAAATATTTTTTGAGTAGTTGCTTCCGCCAGGTATTGTTCTGCCACTGTTTTGTCAAGGTAGTTAAACTGGAATGGACGATCTTTTACAAATTGTTTCCATTTGCCTTCCAATGCAGTTATGGCTGCCTTGAAATTGTCTGCTTTAATCCTGACAGCCGTCATAAACATAACATCATTGAAACGGGATGAATTTGTAAATACAAGCGGAGTGATGGGGTTATGCAGAGACTGGTAATGAAAGTCTTTCACGACCCCGATAACCGTATACATATATGGAGATCCATCTCTTCCATTAAATTGTTGTTCCTGTGTAGTTAGTTGTGCCCCGATAGGTTTTTTTAATCCAAGCTCTAAGACTGCCCTTTCATTCAAAACGACACCAAGAGAATCAGTTGAAAAATCTTTAGAGAAAAATCTTCCTTCTTTTATCTGCAGACCGAGAGTAGCTGCATGGGCTTCATCAGTAATAATTCCCCTGCCGGTCATGGGTTCTGTGCTTCCTTTTTCCTGCCAGCTCACACCAAAATAATTGCTAACCCCGGGTAACGAGGAAGCTCCGCTAATGTTTTCTACACCGGGTATTTTCATCACTTCATTTTTAAATGCCCTGGTATTATCATTCAGCAAATCGGTTCGTTCAATGATGATTGTATGGTCTTTGTTAAAGCCAAGTTTTTCACCGGTCATAAACCGCATCTGTGAATTAACTATTATTGTGCAGATGATTAGTATTACGGAGATGGAGAACTGAAAGATAACCAGGCCATTCCGAAGTGCTAATCCATAATTGCTCGATTTGAACTTTCCTTTCAAAACAGAAATAGGTTTAAACGAGGATAAAACAAAGGCGGGATATATACCAGCTGCTAACCCGGTAACCAGGGAGAATAATAAAAGCAAAATAATATTGGGCAAAGTAAACAGATCGCCGAGATTAAGTTCCTTTCCTGATATCTGGTTGAATAATGGAAGCAACAGGAAAAGAATTCCGGCAGACAGCAACATGCTCATGAAGCTGAGCAGTGTTGATTCGGCAAGGAATTGTATGATCAGAGATGTTTTTTCCGAACCAAAAGTTTTACGTATGCCCACTTCTTTTGCACGTTCAATTGACCTCGCAGTAGCCAGGTTAGTAAAATTTATACAGGCAAGTAATAAAATAAATACAGCTACTATACCGAATATATAGATCGCCTGCATGCTGCCATTGGGTCGCAGCTCTGCTTCAAGATGCGAGGTCAGGTGAATCTTTGGCAGCGGTTGCAGATAATAATTGTAGCCATTCCCGGCAAACTGGAATTGTTTAAACGGCATTGCAAAACTCCTTTCTATATTTCCTGCGGCATGTTGCTCAATAATTTTTGGAAAACGAGCCTGGACTGTTTTCGGATCAGCATTGTTGTTAAGCAACAAGTATGTATGTGTGGCAAAATTTACATAGTTCAATTCATTGAACTGGGGCCGGCCCGCGGTGGTAAAAAGCAAATCGAAAATGAAATGAGAGTTTTCCGGCCAGTCAGTACATACAGCAGTTACTTCAAAAGGCGGATTGTCATTGCCTTCGGGCTTCAGCAACTTGCCGGTCGCACTGGCAACATTGCCAAAATATTTTTTTGCAGTTGTTTCAGTAATGACTACTGCATTTGGCTTCGCTAACGCAGTTAAGGGATCACCGGCAAGGAACTTTGCGGAGAACACTTTGAAGAAATTTGAATCAACAAAATAACCGCGTTTTTCCTCGAACTTCTTATCTTCATAAGACAATTCGAAACTTGCTCCTCCCTGCGAATACACACGAACCGATTCTTCTACCTCGGGACATTCGAGTTTTACGGCTGCAGCATATGACTGTGGAATAATTGAATAAGAAGTAGCCCGTCCCGGGTATTTGCGATCTACTACCATCCGGTAAATCCGATCACCTCTTTCCTGGGCGCGGTCATAGCTCACTTCATTCTTTATAAACAAAACGATGAGCAGGCAAACTGACATTCCGATTGCGAGGCCTAATATATTAATTGTGGTATACCCTTTTCTTTTGAGAAGATTTCTCAAGGCTATTTTGAAATAGTTTTGGAGCATTTGCAGGAGTTTGGTAGTTAAGAAGAATACTGAAGCTTTTTAAATTTAAGCGTTTGTTCTGTTTTTTCAACATTCCTGTATCACATGATAAGATGACACCTTTCTATTGCATCCCGGCTGTTTTTTGTTTGAAAGCAAAAAATAAATCAGTCATGCAAATCCGGAATTATGACCAGCATGAAACTAAAAACTATACTGGTATTCATTATTGTTAGTTTTCATGTTTCCTTCGTTCAGAAAATGGATGTAGATTCAGCAACCTTTGTTATTGCTATCGATTTATCATTTATAATTCAGGAAGTACACCAACGACTATTATGGCAGCGAAGATTTATAACAGTGGTATTGACTGGAAACATATCAGGAATCCCAAACACCTTTTGCAGATGGTAATTGGCGCCGGGCTGGCTGTTATTGCAATGAAAGGTTTTATGATTCCGAACAGGTTCCTGGATGGCGGTGTAACAGGAGTTTCAATTCTCTTGCATGAAGTACTGGACATCAAGGTCAGCTTTCTCACTTTGATATTGAATATACCATTCGTTTACCTTGGCTATAAAAAAATCGGCAAGACCTTCGCCGTTCAAACTTCTATCGCTATAATATTGCTTTTTTCAGGCCTGATTTTCGTCAATATTAACCCTATCACCAGCGACAAATTACTTATTGCAATTTTTGGTGGAATACTCATCGGGACAGGAGTTGGCCTTGTAATCAGAACAGGTTGTGTAATTGATGGGGCAGAGGTGATTGCAGTGTTTACTCAAAGGAAGACAGGTTTCTCCAATTCGGAGATTATTATGGCCATGAATACCGTCCTCTTCGCTGCTGCAGCCCTGCAGTTTGGGATAGAAACGGCCATGTATTCAATCATTACCTATTTCACAGCCTCAAGGGCTACTGACTATGTTGTGGACGGCATTGAGGAGTTTACGGCGATGAATATTATTTGCTCGAAACAAGAAGATGTAAAGCGACTGCTTGTAATTGACCTTGGTAAGGGAATTACTGTTTATAAAGGCGAGAGGGGATTTCTGCCCGGATCTTTCGATATCAGCTTTGATTGTGAAATAATAGTGACCATCGTGACTCGTTTGGAAATTAAGCGAATACAGGAAGCTGTTAAGATAGTTGACCCTGCAGCATTTATATATGTGCAAAGTATCAAGGAAGCAAGTGGTGGTGTGCTCAAAGTAAAGAAACATGCAAAATGAGTTGGATCCCACCGATGCCAGGGTAGTGACCAGGAACTCCTGTTCAGTTTCATCTTTAACCTGAAGATAGCCGGATTTCGTTAGAATATTAATATTCGCTTTTAAGGTGTGCTTCCTCGTCTTTTGTGTTTCTTTATACGTTGCTGCAATCCGATTTGCTGCTGGTCGGATAAAATTGTATCCCATTTCTTATACGATTCAGGAATCAATTCTTACACCCTGAAACAAAGGATACCTCGCATTGCCGGTGCGATAGAACATTAAATATTTTTTCTGGTTCTTAACCGCATTTTGCAAATAGACGTCATACTTTTCTCCGGTCATCAGGTTGACCTGGTAATAATGTTTTCCATAATTGATAGCATTCTTTTCGAGTTTACTTAGAAAAAAATGCGCAAAGCTTGTATCACTAAATTTATTCAGCTCAGTATTATTTATACGTTTATCATTTATCCAAACCCCGTAAATCTTTGGATTTTTCCAGGACTCAAGTTGTTCTTTAGTCGGAAGAGTTCGTGGCATTGGTGGTGGCGAGGGCACAAATGCAACCATTTGTTTATCCTGTTGATCTCTGCTCATCGCAAAAAAGATAGTCTGTAGCCTCAGTATATCCTCTTCTGTGAATTTGTCATACAAAGGAATTCCTTTATCGTTTTTAGTTTTGTTTACAATTTCTTCAAATTCCATTAACTGTTCTTTAGTTGCACCCACCTGGGTTGATGGCGCTTCTTTTTGTTTTTTTGTTTGACAGGAGAGGATTGCTGAGCTATCGTATTTGTGCTGAATATTAAAACGGATAGAGCAAGAACCGGAATCAGAAAGATTTGTTTCATCAGCTCAATTGTAAAAGACCTGGGTTTTGTCATCATGATCAATCTTTTTTTTGTTGTTAAATAATTAAACTGGCTGGTGAAGTAAGAAGCTGATGGCTGTATATATTTTCTTATTAATAGATTTTGATAACCACCGATACTTGAACAACCCTGAATTACAGTTTCATCAGCCAGAAATTCATGGTTTAATCGCAGGGACTTTTTAAAGAGATATAAAAAGGGGTTGAACCAGAAAATGGTTAGAAGAAGCTCTATAAATATAATGTCATAGCTATGTTTTTGTTCCACATGACAGAATTCGTGAGCCAGGATTTCATTTTCAATTTTCCCGGTTTGAAAGTCTTTTTCGTTGATAAAAATATAATGCAAAAAACTATGCGGTGCCTGGTTTCCGGGTATGAGAACTATATGGGAAGTTCTGTACTGGATTTTGGCTTTAGTCCGTACGGTGGACAGAATTTTTGCGAAATTTATTATGAATCGAAAAAGTAGTATCGTTGAAATAACGATATAAACTGTAAATAAAACAACAACAGCAGGGTTCGGACCGACCATCATGGGTGAACTTTGAACCGGATTGATTGCAGCTGAAATATTTGTTGTTAGTAATAATTCTTGTATTGCCGGAAGGTCAGCACTGAACGTTTTAAAAGTTAATGCGGGGATGGTAAATGATAACAGCATTGTAAACAAAAGATAGGCCCTGTTAAAACGGAACATCTTTTCTTTCTCAAGCAACAGTTTATAAATAATGATGAACAACCCGGAACAGAGCATTACTTTGATGAGGTATGCAATCATTTTTTTCGTTTTTTTATTTGCTGATCAACAATTTTTTTGAGATCCTCCAGTTCGGCATTTGTCAGGTTTGTTGAGGTTGTAAAAAACGAAGCAAACTGCATTGCTGAGTTATTGAAATAGTTCTTAATAATCCCTTTCACATGTTTAGCAAAATAATCGGACTTGTTTACCAGTGGGTAATACTGGCGTGAATTTCCAAACAGTTCATAGGCTACGAAACCTTTATCCTGCATTCTCTTTAATAAAGTTGCAATCGTGGTGGTTGCGGGTTTTGGCTCTGGAAAGTACCCGATCAATTCTTTCATAAACACTTTTTCGTATTTCCAGATAAGTTCCATTAATTGTTCTTCAGCTTTTGTAAGTTTCATTGTTCTATGTTTATGTAGTACGCTCTACAAATGTAGAGCAATATCTTACAAATAAAAAAAATTATTTGTCAGGTCGAATATCGGAGCCGGGAAAGAAAAATCAGAATCGGGAAAGGTATATTACACCCGGATTTTCGATGAACTGGGATAAAAGTTCAAAGGATATAATTTTTAGTAATCACCATAAGTTTGAACAAATGATGAAAAACTTTTCCATTTTTGCCGTCGTTTTTTTGTTTGGTTGGCAAACGGTTATCGCCCAGAATACTGAAAGCTATAAAACCTGGAGCCTTGCTGAATCAAAAGTACCAGTAATAGCAGGCAGGGCATGGCATACTGGTCTGGCAATGCCTTTTGACCGCTTGCCCGCAAAGGCAGAGAAAACAGTGCGACCTGAGGTATGGCGCTTATCGCATAACTCAGCCGGGGAATATATCAGGTTTAAATCGAACGCCGCTGAAATCGTAGTCAGGTATAAAGTTACCGGTAACAAAAGCATGAATCATATGCCCGCGACCGGTGTAAGTGGTGTTGATTTATATGCATTGGACATTAATAACAACTGGCATTGGATAAGAGGAGCTTTTAGCTTTGGTGATACCGTTGTCTATAAGTTCACAAATTTTTTTTCACCCCTGTCTATAAAAGAGTTCAGGTTGTATCTTCCTTTATACAACACACCTGAATGGATGCAGATCGATGTGCCGGAAAAGAATTCATTTGATCCGTTCCCGGTAAGCAATGAAAAACCAATCGTGTTATATGGCACTTCAATCATGCAGGGTGCTTGTGCAAGTCGCCCGGGTTTGGCCTGGACTAATATCCTGGGCCGCAGGCTCAACGTTCCCATTATCAATTTAGGCTTTTCAGGGAATGGGCGCTTAGAGCAGCCTTTGATTGATTTGATCAACGAAACGGATGCAAGTCTTTTCGTGCTCGACTGCCAGCCAAATCTGCACGACAGGAAAGTTTATTCTGAATCAGATATTAGCGAACTCATCATTTCTTCGGTAAAAAATCTGAGGTCCAGGCATCCTCAAACCCCTGTTTTATTGGTAGAACATTGTTGCGGATTACCGGGCGTTAATATGGATACCGCATTTACAAATCGATACAAGTGGACCAGTGATATTCTCTCAAATACTTTTAAGACTTTGAAAGGCAATGGTGAAAAAAATATTTACCTGCTTACCGCAAATGAAATTGGTTTTGATGCAGAATCAACCGTTGATGGCACTCATCCAACCGACATCGGAATGATGAAATATGCTGATGCATATGAAAAGGTTATCCGCAAAATTCCGGATTTCAGAAGATCAACGTCTATGCCATCAAAACCTAAGGAATCAAAGTAGAAGACGTTAGCCTGATTGCTATTCAGCTGCAACCACGGATGCAAATGGCCTGGTTTCAGCAACAATAAAAAAAGGACAGGCTATTGGCCTTCAACGCCCAGCGTATTCACATATACTTTATGGCTCAAATAAGGTTGTAAGGCCTCCCAGACTTTCCGGTTCCAGTTAATATTTAGTTGATCGTCTTTTACATCTTCCTAGTTGGACATTATCACCAGGTCAAACAAAACCGGTTCATTATTTCTTATACTGGTTCAGGTCAGCGATTTGCTTTTTATACTTTTCCGGCAATAGTATGGATTTGATCCATGAATCTATTTTCAATTTACAGCTTAGCTTGTACAAAGGAAGTATGGGATTAAGTAAAGAATTTTTCTTTAATGCTAACAGTTTATGAACCCTGGCTGGCACGACAAGAATCTGTGCTTCCTGTAATATTTTGAAACGAACAGCACCCAGGTGTTTTTTATATTGTTTAAACAGGTCAACCGTATAGTTGCTTTTTTCAAGATCATGTTCAAGGTGTTCATGATATACGCTGAGCCATTCAATATAGCTGGTTGGAAGTTCTTTTAAACCCATCCTCGTTCCAACCCTGTTAAATACATCAAATACCTCCTCTTTTTCTGCCCCGGTTAGTTTTCTATCTAAAACTTCAAATGAGCTGATCGAGTAGTGGATAAGCATGAACAATACATCGCGATAAGCCCAATCCGGAATATTGAAACCTCTTTTATTTTCAACGCCGGTATGGATCATTCTCATTTTATCGATCATAGTATTCGCCGAATCCTGGGAAGAAAAAACGATAAGACGGGCATAGGTGACTGTCGAAAATAACCTTCCGATAGGATCAGCAGGAAGCCGTCCGGTAAAATACAGCCAGTCTACAGCTTTATTCAGGGCAAACTCCGCTGCAGCTCCACCGAAAATAAGGAGGATGGTATCTGCATTTCCCCAGATCTTTCTGACAACTGACTCTTGTTTTACGAACCATTCCATATCGTTAAAGTTAATTTGTCATGTGGCTTAACCAGTTAGTGTAATTTAAAAGCAAAAGTTACAGTTGAGGAAGTTTATTTTTTTAAGGTATTGGCCCAGGCCCGCCAGCAAAACAGCGGTTTTTAATTATTTCTATGTTTGTTTGATAAGTATTTGTACCTAGCGTTGCATTATATTTTCCCATCCGCTATAAATCTGGTTGGCCGGATATTAGTTTGAGCGTTCATTAATTTACCAAACCCAATATCTAAAATCTCTAATCCATGAAAAGAAGTTTACTATTAGTTTCTTTAAGCGTTATGCTGGCTTTTTCTTCAATAGCACAGGATGACCTTAAACCTTTCAAATTTGACTTAAGCCTTGGATATGCGATTCCAGGTGGATCAGGAGCCAAAGGCGGAATTATTTTTGCGGCCGAACCAAAATTCGCTGTGATCCCACAACTTGCAGTTGGTTTAAGAATGGAAGTGGCGGTGATGGCCAGGGGGGTATCTGGTGTTGAAGATGATTATGATGAATTCGAGGTAAAAGCTTCGGGTTCTTACCTGGCAACTGCAGACTATTACTTTACTGATAATTATTCTTTCCGTCCATTTGCTGGTGCTGGTGCCGGGATATACTCGCTTGCTGCAACAACTATTAACGAATATGAAGATGAATATAACGGTTCTGCAAAATCGAAATTTGGCGGTATGGTAAGGGGTGGATTTGAAGCAAGGCATTTCCGCTTCGGGATTGAATACAATATTGTGCCTAAAACAACATATGTAGATTATAGTGGTTCGGGCAATATAGTAACGACTAAAAATGGTTATTTAGGTATCAAGGTCGGCATTTGTATAGGTGGCGGACCAAGATAACAATAATACAATTTCGATAAGCTTAAGGGGCATCAACAGTGATGCCCTTTTTCTTTTTCATCTATGATGAACCTGGTGGAAGGCCGCGAGATACTTGTCGATATATATATTCCTGTTACGGCTTTTGTATTGCATGATATATCTCGGATGTTCGAGTGCGATCAGTTTATCAAAAAAATGATGTTCGCGGTTTAATGTATTTAAAAATTTTTCGTTTTTTCCTGTTCCAAGAACAAAACAAACATCAGTTTTTATGCCGAGTTGCACCAGGTTTGTAATGCTTTCTATCATAAATGATTTTACGGCTTTTATAAGTGCGGGACTGTCATAATAATTATAGTTTTTTTCTCTGCCCCGTTCGTCGACTTTTGTAAATCCAAGCGGACAAGGTGAGTTAATATAAAGATCGCCGTAAAATTTACTTAAGCCGCCGTATGCATTAATTACCTCATGAACGAACACTGAAGAAACTTCATGGGTTACAGGCCCATCATAATGGATAGCACATTCCGCCTGGAGCCTTTTGGGATCTGTGAAGGGAATGCCGGTAAGCCCGCCACCAAGCCGGCCGGGGTTAATGCCAAGGATTATATTTCGTTTAAAATGATCGTTGAAATATTTGTTGTAAAACTGTTCAATAATTGGCAATACGGCCGGATTTTCCCTGAATGGATTCATGATTGTTATCCCGTCCGGAAGCGGATCGCCATTATAATGCAGGTTTTTATGGAAGTCGATGGCTTTCGCTGCAAATGATTTATCAGAATGGTTGGCGCACATAACTACAAATTTACAGATTGAAAGCATTGTTCCCTACAACTGACATGAGGGCTATCGTCAGATCGGATAAATTCATAAATGATACAGGAATAAATCGATTATAAAAGCACCATAAAAGTCTGGTAAAAGTTTCTCGCTTCGTATTCAAATATTTTATACGTTTGTATTCCTATTCCAGGACAATAGTTCCAGGAAAAACTAAACCTAAAAGTTACCTGATTGGTATTTCGCAGCCTGGAAAAACCTTTATCCATGTTTTAAGAAAAGGCAACTTATTTTATTTGCATTTCATACATGGCAAATTGATCTATAATTTAAAGCACTGTTTGTTTTTCTTTGCAGTACCCCCGATACATTTTGTTTTCCGCACCACTGATTGTAGTCTAAGCAGTAAGGTAATCAGCAGAACCCCTGGTTATTCAACTCGCAATGTCATTACCAAATTATCTCTATTGAAAGTTTGCTCACACAATACCTTTTAAGCAGGTTTACGTGCCTTATTCACTTGTATTATTCACCCTTCAAATACTACATATGAAAAAGTTTACAAACCTCATTTTTGCTGCCCTCGTCAGCACATTGTTTATTGGTTGTGTTAAAAGTGATTTTCCAAAACACTACCCTGATAAACTGCCAGATGACATAATCATAGAATGGAATTTGCTTGCATTCGATGCGGAAGGAGGAGCAGCTTATGAACATGGGCCATTGTCGGCAAGGTCAAATGCTATGGTGCACATAGCTATGCACGATGCGCTGAATGCTATACGCCGGCATCCATTACCGCTTTTCCACTTTGGCAGGACAGAAAACGGGCGATAAAATTGGTAAATGGGCTTATGATCATTATTTAAGGCCATTGGATTAGATAACAGGTATGATTCCAATTTAACAGGTATGATTCCAATGCTTTAAAACTTACCATCAGTATGATATTAAGAGAATGTAGGGGGTAGATAGTATAGTTTATCACCAGTTGGAAACCTCATAGATTGAATCACTTATCCCCTATATTCTTTTAAAAATGTCCATTTTGCACGATGGGACCGGGCCAGGAAGCTACACCAGATTACACCATAAATAAGAAACCTTCCAACCTGCTTTAAGCCCTCATCGACCACCCCGTTCAAAGCATCATGGTTGGCGTATTTTTTATACAGCAGGAACAAGATCGCCTGGGTCGCAATCAACATTGTAACATATCCGTTAAACATTAACGGGAATATATCTCTTCTCTGAACAAACCAATAAATCATGGCAGCCGTTGAGAAAAACCAGAACATATAAAAAAACAACTCCAACATAACCGTATAAACAAAACCCTCCCC
Source organism: Flavitalea sp. (assembly GCF_035489435.1). NCBI lineage: Bacteria > Pseudomonadati > Bacteroidota > Chitinophagia > Chitinophagales > Chitinophagaceae > Flavitalea > Flavitalea sp. The sequence goes on along the minus strand of NZ_DATHKG010000147.1, from coordinate 994 downwards.
ATATGTCTGCCAGATTGCATAAGACTCAGCAGAGAAATAATTTCCCGCGTATAAATTATATACCTGGTATCCGCCTTTCACAACCAAAGTAATGCCCAGGACTGTGACCCAGCCACCTAGTCCATGACCATTGGCACGGTCATAAGGAACCTCAATTGTTCTGCGATTCAGCAAATTGAAGGCGGCAAAGGCGGCACCGGCTGCGAGCAAGCCGAGCAAAATGGCAATAAAATTCACTCCACTAACAGGCTTAATTTCTCCATCGCCCGTTTTACCGCCATAGCTGAAACGATATTGTAATGCAGTCGAAATTTTCTTATAATCTTTTTTGTACTGAGCAATTTCAGCTACAGGAATATGATCCCTGAAAGTAACAATTGAATATTTAAGCGTAATCAGTGAACCTGTAACAACGGCACTAAAATTAAACTCATAAGAGTCATTCCTGATTTGAACATCCTCTGTTTCAAGCGCCCAGGGCTCGGGCATTTCAATTTTAAGGGTATAATGAGCTTCGGTTGGAAAGGTCAATGCCAGTGGATAATTGTTTGACTTTCCCGTAGGATCAGTCAGTAAGTCATCAATAAGCCTGGCATAGGTGAGAAAAGCTCTTTTCTTATTGTCGTCTTCAATCCAGATAGCCGGTATCTTGTACGCTTCATTAACTGTCATTAGATTTTTTAAGCTGTCGTCCTGGTATTCGATGTCTTTGTCCATTACAATGCCATCGAATAACGACGAATAGTATTTCAGGTAGGAATCCGATGCATCCCTGGCACTGGTCGTGGCAAAATAACTGCGTACGCCATCAGCCCTGTCACCACCGTAACTGGTATTAACTGTTAATGTACTGGTGTCTTCAAAATTCACTTTGAGCCATTCTATTGATCGGACTATGGTAGTCTTTGCAGGAATGATGGGGCTTAAAGCAATTTCACCATCTTTGATCAGCAAGGCATATTTATAAGCCGGAGTATAAATTTCAGGTAGTGAT
>NZ_DATHKG010000146.1:0-23743 GCF_035489435.1 Flavitalea sp. | reverse complement strand
ATCAGGGAACAAAAGCCGATCGGAGACAATCCCGCACGTGCGGGACATGAACAATGGTATTAACCAGGAATCACAGTGGCAAATCAAACCAACCGAAAGGCCCATCCGGCGGAGTGAAGAACCGAGTGAGCGCCATGAACGGGCATAATCAACAATTTTACAATCAGGCAAGGTGTTTAATTGCCAAATCGCGACCTCTTATCCCAATAACAACTCGTTTATCCATGCACAAAACAGATTTCATTAAATTTCTATATCTTTTAGACATGAATAAGTTAAACATGAATAAGCTTCTCAGTTTAATAATTATGGTTAGCTTCCATTTGGCTTGTCAATCTCAGCCAAATCAGTCACAATTGACCGATTCCTTAAAATCGAAGCAGTCTCAACTTCCTGATTCCATAAAGTTGAAGATCGACAACATTTTTAAATCTTATACCGACAAAACGCCTGGCTGTGCCATCGCTATAATAAGAAACGGAGAGCTGGTTTTCGAAAAAGGCTATGGCATGGCTAATCTCGAATACAACATTCCTAACTCACCAAAAACGGTGTTTCATATCGCCTCCGAGTCAAAACAATATGTTGCGTTTTGTATGTTGATGCTCGAGAAAGATGGAACACTTTCGCTTAATGACGACATAAGAAAATACCTTGATTATGTGCCCGACTTCCATGAGAAAATTACTATTAAACATCTTATCTATCATACAAGTGGCCTGCGTGATCAATGGCAACTACTGGCTAACGCAGGCTGGCAACTGGATGATGTGATCACGCAGGAACACGTTATAAAACTTGTATCAAAACAAAAGGAACTGAACTTCAGGCCCGGTCAGGAACACATGTATTGTAACACCGGTTATACATTAATGGCTGAGATTGTAAAAAAAGTCAGTGGACTTACACTGAGGCAGTATACAGAGAAGTTTATTTTTCAGCCACTGGGTATGAAGGATACACATTTCCATGATAACTACCAGGAACTTGTACCAAACCGTGCGTATTCATATACGCCAAACGGAAAAGGTGGTTATCAGCATTCAGTACTCAGCTATTCTATCGTAGGGGCAACAAGCCTTCTCACTACTGTGGAGGATGAAACAAAATGGCTGAACAATTTCGCCACCGGTCAGGTGGGTGGCAAAGATCTGATTCAAAAAATGCATGAAGTGGGGGTGCTTAATGATGGCCGTAAATTAAACTATGCATTCGCTATTTCAATGGATAAGTTCAAGGGCTGGAATCAGATCGGTCATGGCGGAGGTGATGCAGGTTTCAGAACCTATGCCTGCAGATATCCTGAAAAAAATCTTGGAGTTGTAGTATTCAGTAACTCCGGTTTTGTTAACCCCGGTGGACTCGTAAGGCAGGTTGCAGAACTGCTGATCACTGACACCAAAGAGGAAACGAAACCTGCAGCTAATACAAACTTTGCGGATAGTAACTCTCTTAAAAAACTGCAAGGCAAATATTATTCAGCCCGGGGCGACCTGGGAGAAATGTATTGGAAAGATGGCAAGCTATACCGGGCCGGCCGGAACGGATCGAATCCTGTTGAGTCAAAATTTGCAATAGCTGGTCCTGGCCGTTATGTGTTGCCTTCGGGAGGTCCTGTAGTTATAGTTGAACCCAAAAACATTAAGGGTGATTCAGTTTTGGAAATGACAATGGAAAGCCCTGTTAGTAGCGTGGTGTTCAAGCGACAACCTGCAGTGCTTCCAAAAATCACCGCTGAATATGCAGGTCGTTATTTCTCTGATGAAACAGAAGCTTTCTATACAGTCACCGAACGCGATGGTAAACTCACATTGGAACACAGGAAGTTTTCAGGTGTCAATTTAACGCTGATCGCTCCTGATCAATTTACAACTCCCAATTGGTGGATGAACCATATCCGGTTCCTAAGGGACAAGGATAAAAAAATTACCGGCTTTGAAGTAAATAGTGGAAGAATCCTGGGGCTGAAATATAAAAAACTATAAAGGAAGAATTGATAATCGGGAGATCATACATTCAAGAAATTTTCCAGGCTTCACGAAAGTTGGACCACTGTGAAAACGGAGACGCAACTTTTTGTATTTTCACCTCCATGACACACGCTCTCAACCGTTCTACTTTCGGCGATGTTAAAAACGCCGGCAATCTAATGTCTATCGAAGAAGCCCATGCATTGTTGAACGACTGGGTGCCCAATGACCGGCTTCGCCTGCACATGAAACAGGTGGCTGCTGTAATGAAAGCATGGGCACTCGAAAAAGAACAGGCTGATGAACAGACAGCACTTAAATGGGAACTGGCGGGTTTGTTACATGATGCTGACTGGGAAAAAAATCCAGATGATCACTGCCGTGTCATTATCGAGAAACTCGAAGAGATGAATATAGATCCGGAAGTGATCCATTGCATTGCTTCACATGGACCCAGGTATTTTGGAGTTGAACCGGTAAACAGTATGGACAAAATGATTTATGTGTTCGACGAATTATCAGGATTTATCCATGCAGCTGCACTGATCCGGCCAACACGCTATGAAGGCATGGACACCAAAAGCATCACAAAAAAATTAAAAACACTTTCGTTCGCTGCCCAGGTAAACAGGGATGATATAACAGACGCACTCTCCCGTGTAAACATACCGCTTGAAGAAATCATTGATTTTATCATCGCACATCAAAAAAACGTTCAGTAATTTAGCGGCGTAATTTCGTGCTATATGAAAAAGGGGTTCCTGGCAACAGCCATATTGTTAATTGCTGTTTTTGCTGCAGTGTATTTGTTTATTCCGTCGAGGCTGATTATATCTGATGTAGGTATTGTTAAATGTAGTCTGCCTGCAGCTAAACGATTTCTTTTTGAAGAGAAAAACTGGCGTGCATGGGTCAACCATGATCCATTAGGCAGGGAGGGTCACAATTACCAGGTTTCCAATACTTTTTTTACAAAGACGGATATTATTATTAAAAGCGATGGCGAATCCTATACAACCACACTACGCCTTCTTCCTTTCAATGTCGACTCAACGGGTATTGAATGGGGAGATACTCTTTATACCGGCAACAATCCTTTCACCCGCCTCAGACAATATCAAAAGGCAATTGCTTTGAAAAAGCAAATGGATGTAATCATGAGTAATATGACATCATTCCTGAATGATAAGACAAAAATATATTCAGCAAACATTGTAAGAGCACAACTCAAAGATGAACCGCTTTTATCAAAGAGGGTTATAATGGATCATTATCCTACGGCAAAAGATGCTTATGATTTAATAGCAGAGGTCAGAAATAATGTTGCTTTACAGGGTGACAGTGCAGTGGGAGCAGCGATGAAGTACAGTGCTGCAATTGATTCCAATAATTACGAACTCATGGTGGGTATCCCAACAAGCCGGATGCTCAGGTCGAATAATGGTTTTATAGCGAAGGGCCTGGTGGGTGGAAACCTGATAGCCACTGAGATCCGGGGCGGGGAATGGACAATCAATAAGGCCTGGGAAAATATCAGGCAATACAAAGCCGATTACAAGCTCAGTTCACCTGCTATACCTTTCGAATCGATGATCACAGACCGGACCAAAGAGCCGGACACCACCCGGTGGATAACAAGGATTTATTATCCGTTAAGGGATTAATTGTTTCTGACCCGAATATTAGAAATTGATTTCAACCTGGTGTTTATATTCGAAACAGGTCTATTAATAAAAACCAGGACCGGGTAAACTAATCACAATGGCGCTGTCGTTATTTCTTGCCATAATAAAATATTGCAGATTAGCCTTTCCACCAGGCCCCTGATCATTGGCTTTTGACTTGTTTGTTGGACTTGATGACTTTAATGAGTTTGATGGATTTGATGACTTTGAGTTCGATGGGTTTGATAAGTTTGATCGAAATGCAGCGATATGTCTGACCTGGCCCTTTATTAACACACCGTTCAAAAGTTCTGCTTTAAAGTTACCGCTACCCTGATTGATTAGCACGGTTCCAAAATCACCATCATACCTGCCCATTTCAGTATTCGATTCAAAATAATTCCCAACAAGCAATACATCAGGTAGACTGTCATTATTGGCATTAACAACGGTAGCATCACGAAAAGAAGTTAACTGGGCTTCCCATGGCAGAGCCTTGAGGTCAAATTGCATCCTGCCATTATTTATGAGAACTGCATTTGAGAAATAATTAGCCTGGAAAAAATCGGCAGCCTTCAATTTTTCCGCATCAAAGATCTCAGGCAGCGTTGCTTTTGCAAAATCACCGGCATAAAGAAATTTTTTCCTGATTACCGGGATCTGCTTATTCAATTCTGCAATTGAAGCAAATGGAATCTGCTTATGATTAAGATAATAAGTAAGCAATTGTTCTTTTCTTGCATTACCGTCAAAATCATAATAGTACATACTGACCGGCTCTTTTTCCGAAGCCCTGAGCCGGCTGTTCAAACCCAGGTTCCCGGCGATAATGTCGAGATCCCCGTCATTGTCGATATCGCAGGGAAGCATGAAATTCCACCACCCTTTTTTATCAGTCAATAGCTGTTTTGTAAACTTGCCTTTATCATTTATAAAGGCTGTAAGGGTTTCCCATTCAGCGGACAAAAGCAAGTCAGGGTCACCATCCTTATCGATGTCCGACCATATTGCCGATGTAACAAACCCTGCCTGTCCTAGCTCGCCGGAAATGTTTGAAGTAACATCGGTAAAACGGCCCTTGCCGTCGTTCTGCAACAAGTAAGATTGCGGCATCCGCCCGTATTCCATAGGTACAGCCCTGCCACCTACAAAAAGATCTTCAAATCCATCGCCGTTAAAATCCGAAGCAACAACCACCGACGCGGTTAGATAAACATCTGAAAACGCATCCTTTTTACGAGTGAGCTTAAAGCCATCGTTTATATAAACACGCGGAGCCAGGTTTTCTGATTTTCCATAAAACTCATTACCACCACTGGCCACAACTAGATCCTGGCGACCGTCTTTGTTTACATCAACCCAGCAGGCACTTATATCTTCGAAAATGCTATCATTATCCAGTGCATCCTGTACGGAACGTTCAAATTTACCGCCGGGTTTTTGAACCCATAATGACGGCTTCGTATCTCTCGCAGCGCCGAGAAATATATCATCAAGTCCATCACCGTTAAGATCACCGACAGCCAGGGCAGGACCCTCTGTACTCAACATATGTGGCAACAGTGGCTCGCGATTGAATTCTGCAAACACATTCTCAACGTGTTTGTATTCAATCCCGGCCTGATAGGTAATGTCTGAAGCTTTGCCAGTAATATATTTCTTCTTAAACAGGTTGGAAGAATAATCAAATTTGGGTAACCCGCTTTTATACTGAAGAATGATGTCACCTGGTAAATAAGTACCTGAATTTTTATCGCCTGGATTATTATCGCTTGGATTATTATCGCTTGAATTTGCTTCACCCGCAATCTTATCTTTAGAAATCTCACCACCTCCAGCTTTATTTCCGGCTAAGTTTTCATTGGAAATTTTTGCGACAGAAGCTGTGACAGCTGAAAATCTTTCATTGGGAATTTTTTCATAACTATTATCCGGCCAGATTAGTAAAACCGAATCTATAGCCAGGTTCGCCGCACCTACATGAAACGGGATGTCGATAGAAGACTGAAACCCATGTACGCCAAACTTTTCATAGAGCCTGATTGTACCACCTGCACATACAATCAGTTTTGCACCGATCGCCTGTTTGTTTAATGAATCGCCTTTAATTGAAATGGAGAAACTTGTACCAGGCTGTACATTCTGATTTCCGGATGTAGACGATTTTACTTGTCCAGGTTTGCCTGGATTAAAGTCCTGATTAGGATCCTGATCTGATTGCTGATCTGGTTCCTGATTAGATTCCTGATTGGATTCCTGATTAGCGTTCTCACTGAAATTATTCCTGTACAATAATGATGATTCGTCAATGTTGTTTACCACTATGTCCAGGTCACCATCATTATCAAAATCTGCATATACTGCACCATTTGAATATGTATCTTTTGGATTACTTACCTGCGTGCCAATATCTGAAAAGGAAAGTGCGCCATCATTCTTAAAAAACTTATTCTCTATTTTAATTTTTGGAAACTTATCAATCATGTCGAGACCATTCTCTTTATTATTGCCCGGCGAAAGTTTTCTTTGTATTTCCTCGTTTGAGACAAAGTTAATATAGTCGATGTCATTCATTCGCTTGGGTATGCCGTTCGAGATAAACAGATCTTTTAATCCGTCATTATCGAAATCTATCCACAAGGGAGACCATGACCAATCTGTGGCCGCAATACCTGCATAAAGTCCCAGCTCCGAAAAATAGCCATTCCCGCGGTTGTACTGAAGATTGTTTCTTGTGTACTGGTATTGATAGCCATATGAAATTTTGAGGTTAAATATATCATAGTCATCCTCCCCCAGCGATCTCTTAAGTATGTAAGGATCATCTGAAAGCATATCCATTGATATGATCTCGCTGTGGCCGTCGTTGTTGACATCTGCTACATCTACACCCATGGTAAACCTACCGGTATGGGCGATCTTATCTGTAATTTGTTCGCTGAATATTCCTTTGCCATTATTAATATATAGGTAATCATTTTCATGAAAATCATTACCGATATAGATGTCGGGAAAGCCATCCAGGTTGATGTCTGCTACCGCTATGCCCAGACCATAACCAATCACTGAACTGTTAATACCAGATTGGCTGGTGAAGTCAGTGAAATGGCCCCCATCATTTCGAAACATTCTTGCTCCGGAAACCGGGTGAACAATTCCTAAAAATTCCTGGCGTGGGCGGTAAACGCCACTTTCATGAACCGTATGATTCACCAGGAACATATCAAGGTCACCATCCATATCTATATCAAGAAATGCAGCCTGGGTGCTGAATCCTGAGTAGTCCAGGCCATATTCTTTTGCTTTATCCGCATAAACAGGGATACCTTCCGCATTAATTCCCTGGCAAATGAGAAATTGATTTTTGCTTTGGAGGGAGTGAAAATTTCCAACACGTGATATATATATATCCAGCAATCCATCATTATTTATGTCTACAACTGAGACACCTGTTGACCACCCACCATCCTGTGGAATCTTCGATGGTTCGGTTATATCCTTAAACTTAAGATCACCCTCATTCAGGTATATCCTGTTGTTAGATTGATTGGCCGCAAAAAACAAATCTATTTTCCCATCATTGTTGAAGTCGCCCGCAGCTACACCTGAACCATTATAATAGTACATGTAGTCGAATAGGTTAAAACTGTCTGTAGGCGTTAGTTTATTGACAAAACTGAGCCCTGTCCGATCACTTTCCAATACCTCGAACAACGCTTGTTCTTTGTGCTTGTTCTTACATGAAATAGCACAAGTAACAAATAGCGATACTATAAGTAAAATTTGCCCTTGTCTTATTTTCTTAAACATCAGTTCGTCACCTCATGATTTAATTTGGTGTTAAGTTTGAAAACAACAGGCAATTCATTGTTCTGTAGAAAAATAAATTGCCTTAACCCTTTAAAGTCTAAAGGTTTGATGTCCCTGATTTCACCCCTCAGATCCAGACCCGATTTTCGGTTATCCATTACTGTGAATTCTCCTTTGCCGTTGTTAACCAGGATGTCACCAAAACTTGCATCCAGTCTTTCGAACTGTGGCAAAAAGCCATATTGGTTGCCACCCACAATTATGTCCGGGTTACCATCCGCATTCACATCCCCGAATGCAATAGCATTTACCGAAGACAGCTGGACCCGTGCAGGCAATTCCCGGATATCAAATTGGCCGTTTCCTTTGTTGATGGCTACAATGGAGGCGCAGTAATTGAATTCCTTTACAACTGATTTTTTCAATGCCGGGCCTGGAAACAAATCCTGTATGGATTTTTTTGCGAACTCTCCGTGTTTGATAGTTTGCTTCTTTAGTGATGGGAGCTGATCCTGGAGATCTCTTTTAAGAAACACCGGCACATCTTTCCCGTCTATCGTCCTTGTCAATATCTTCTCAACAGTGGCATTATCGTCAAAGTCATTCATCCAAAGTTTTACAGGAGATTTCGCCCCGGGATTCAGATAAAAATTCTGACCAATATTTCCCAATACTATATCCATATCACCATCCTTATCCAGGTCAGCAATTTCCATGCTTTGCCACCAACCATGCAAACCATTCAGATTGGTAGGCAGTTCCACCATTGCTCCATTTATATAATTGAAAATCCGGGGAGCCATCCAAAGCCCTGTCAGTACAAGCTCTTTTTTACCATCCTGGTTCAAATCAGTCCATAAAGCTTTTGTAATCATGCCCGCATTGGAAAGTGCAGGAAACTTTGTCTTAGAGATGTCTTTAAACAGGCCCTTCCCATCATTTTCATAGAGATAACTTCGAGGAGTTGCACCATAATCGCCCGGAACATTACTACTGCCTACAAATAAGTCGATGTCACCATCATTGTCGAAGTCTTGTGGTGCAATGGTTGAAATGTCTGTACTGTTTTTGGGGAAAGCGCGTATATCAATTGTAAAATTTCCTTTACCATCATTGAGATAAAGCCTGTGCTCGAGAAAACTTGCCATATTGGTTTGTTTGTTTCCTCCTGAACCGATCATCAGGTCAGTAAACCCATCTTTGTTGGCATCAAAGAAAGCAACAGCGACATCTTCAAATGCGGCAAATCGCTTAAATACTTCCTGTTCCTTTTTCTCAAAGCCGCGGCTTGTCTGAATATATAACTGGCCCGGCCGTCCTGCTGCACCACCAATATAAATATCTTCAAGTCCATCTCCGTTTACATCGGCAACAGCAGCCCTGGGACCCTGGCGCGATAACATCTGCGGGATATTCCTTTCATAATAAAAATCGATATGGTCATCCTCCTGGTGTTTATCAAATTTAAAGTCAGACCTGCTAAATAAGGTTGCGATCTTGGGTGTGGTGGTGTGGGCATTCCCATTATTAAACAGGTTACCTGCAACGGTAAGGTCATTGAATTCAGGAATACCTTTCAGATTGACTTTAACTTTTTGACTTAATACATGCACAGAATCAATTGCGGGTAGCGGGAATGAGGTCACTGATCTATCCGGCCAGATAACCTGCATAGAATCAACCTTTGTGCGATTACCGAGGCCGATGATAAGTTTATAATCTACCGAAGATTGAAAACCACGGCTTGGAATAAGTTCGCGTGAAATTACCTGTGAGTCGGCATAGATGATAACACGGCTTCCTATTGCAAATAAATTTTTTGGTGAGCCCTTTAAACTAACACCCAGGTAATGATGTCCGTTTAATTCTCTTGAATTATTTTTATAGATAAAAGCAGGTTGGTTCTCGTTATTAATGATCAGGTCAAGATCGCCGTCATTGTCAAGGTCCCCATAAGCTGCTCCATTGGAAAATGACTTTTGTGTAAATCCCCAATCTTCACCCTGGTCTGCGAATCTCAGGTTGCCAAGATTACGATAAGCTTTATTAAGCATGGCATTCACCGGTATCTTTTCAAGCACCTTTTCAAGGCTTTCTTTTTCCCCGGTCTTTACCATCTGCTGCACTACGTCATTGGCGAAAAAATCCATGAAATCAAGATTGGTGACATCTTTATTAATACCATTACAAACATAGATATCATTATATCCATCATTGTCTGCGTCAAACATCAATGCACCCCAACTCCAGTCCGTTCCCGCAACACCGCTAAAATTGGCAATATCCGAAAAGCGACCATCACCATTATTTAATTGCAGGCAGTTCATCATGTATTGATGATAAAAGCCGGCTTTAACTTTTGAGTTGTAAAGATCAATGTTGTCAAAAGCACCAAGTGTTTTTAACCGGTAATCATCACCGGGAAGCATATCGGTTGAAAATATCTCCTGGAAGCCATCATTGTTGATATCAGCAACATCTGCACCCATAGATGAAAAGCTGGTATGCCCCATCCTTTGCTCAAGCTCATCTTTGAAAGTGCCGTTTCCCTGGTTGATATACAGAAAATCACGTTCGTATGAATCGTTTGAAACAAAGATGTCAGGATATCCATCATTGTTAAGATCCCCGACCGAAGCACCAAGCCCAAAACTGATCAAAGTGCCGTGAATCCCGGCTTCTTTAGACACTTCGTGAAATACTCCATCGTCATTTCTGAACAAATGATCTCCGCCGCCCTTAAGAAATTCTGCAACCGGCCACTCCGCTTCAGGCAGATCACGTTTGTTGGAGTAATTAAGTGTGTTTACGGGGATTGGACTATTGTTGATCATGAAGCAATCAAGATCACCGTCAAGATCATAATCAAAAAAAGAAACCTGGGTAGTATAGGCAGAAATATCAAGTCCGAATTTTGAAGCCGATTCCGTGAAAGTGAGATTCTTATTATTGATATAAAGTTTGTTTCGACGGTTACCGGTTTTCATATGGCCGGAATTACAGACATAGATATCCAGCCATCCGTCATTATTGACATCTGTGAAAACAACACCGGTGCTCCACATGCTATCCTGTTTCAGGCCCGCTTTGTCAGAAATATCATCAAACTTCCAGTCACCTTTATTGACGAATAATTTATTATCACCAAGATTCGAGGTCAGAAAAACATCAGCAAGACCATCATTGTTTATATCACCGATGGCTACGCCGCCACCATTGTAAAAGTTGCGAAAGTAAAAGCCATTTTCTTCTTTGGTATCCTGGACGACATTATTGAAATCAATACCGGTGCCTGTCATCAGATCAAATAAAACCGGTTTATCATTTTTACATGAAGACAAGGCCAGGCAACACACAATTGCAAAAAAAATCAAATCATTTCTCATCTGCAGCAAACACGATTATAAATTAACAACAAGTTAAAAAGACATAATTCTGAATTAAAAAACCCTAAAAGACCAGTTGTACCTGACCTTTTAGGGTTATAAAAATAAGTCTTATTAATTTATCAGTAACCTGGATTTTGAGTCAGGTTAGGGTTTACAGCCAGCTGCTCATTTGGAATCGTGAACAAAAAGTACTTAGGATCGTCTGTTGGTTTTTCCTGGTAAGGCTGAAGAAACTTTCCAAAGCGGATAAGATCCTGTCTGCGGTAATTTTCCCAATACAACTCACGTCCTCTTTCATCCAGCAGGTTATCCAGCGTCAGTGTAGCAAATGGAGCAACGCCTCTTTTCACACGAATAGTATTCACGATAGGTAAAGCCGTACCCGCTGCACTTGTCCTAAGCAAAGCTTCTGCTTTCATCAGCATCACATCCGAAATACGATAATATACATAATCATTATCAACCCGGCCGCTACCGTCATTCGGGTAATCGATTGGATATTTGTTTACACGGATACCGCTCCGCTCAATTGCGCTTACATCCGTTTCGACGCTGTTGACTTCGGGAGTAAACGCCAGTTTGCCACCTGACCTATCAAGAAGTTCTGCGTCTGTTGTCCAGTTATACTGCTGTCCAATCATAAATCCTACGTTAATCCGGTTGCCTGGATTTGGCGCTCCGGGCGTTGGGTAAGCTACACCTCTCCTTTGATCTGTTGGAGTAAACTTTTGATAAAAATCAGAAAGTGTAGTGAAACCGTTCCATCCACCGGGATTCTGATTATAGTGCATGGTCATGTGCCAGCGGGAGTTCAAACCACCTGATTCCACACCACCAACGTTTTCAGCGGTGAAGATATTTTCGGTGCCTATAGTGCCATTTGTCGGCGCAAAGTTGTCAAAATAGTTATTGGCAAGCGTATACCTGTTGCTGTTGATCACCTGGTCAGCAAGTGTTATCACCTGGGCCATATCAGCTGGCGCGAATGTTGGCGCTGCCCTGTTTGCAATAGCTCCCTTGTTAAGATAACACTTCATCAAAAGCACTTTAGCTCCATCCTGGTTAGCTCCGATAGGGCCGCTTACTTTCAGTTGAGGCAAAATAGCAGTCAATTCAGCGATGATATAATCAAGCGCTTCTGTTCCTTTTCTAACTTTTGATGGAAGCAAAGTGTTTTCACCTGGTTCGCGATATGCCACCTGGTCCCATCCATCAAGAATGTCAAACATCGTGAAAGCTCTCAGGAAACGGGCTTCCGCAGCCTGTTGAGGTGTGGGGTTGTATTGCAAAAAGTCAGTAGACGCAAACAACGTTCCCGATAAGTCATTATATGCATTACGGATATACTGATTTTCAGCATCCCAGGCGTGAGAATGTAAAACGCGCCATGCACCATTATCATCCCAGTCCCCTCCACGTGTTGGTACAATTGCAGCATCACTTGGCAATTCACCAAGAGCAAATACTCTTTCCTGGCCCTGGTAGCTTACGCGCATGGAATTATAAATACCACGGAGCAGGGCAGCGTTGTTGCCACCGCCACTGGTGCCAACCTGTGTGCCACTGAGATCACCCTGTAAGGTCTCATCAAGTTTTGTACAACCAACCGCAGATAAGACAAGCGCAGTTGAAACTAATATTTTGATACTTTTCATATAACGAGTTCTTTAAAATTTTTAGAGAGAAAAATTTACTCCAAGCGTGATTGTTCTTGCAGGTGGATATGGAGCATATTCAATACCCAATGATGGAACAGAATTCAAGCTCTTATCAGTATTAACTTCGGGATCAAATCCTGAGAAATTAGTAATCACAAACAGGTTCTGACCGGTCAGGAATACGTTTACATTTTTAATGAATTTGGCTACATCACCTACTCCATAAGAAAGGGTAGCATTTGCCATCTTCATGTAATTTCCTTTTTCGATGAATCTTGCCGAAGGTGTTACGCGGTTTGATAAAGCTTCCTTTGTTGGATCTTCATAAATTGAACGCGCAATGTTTTTGCCTCCAACAAGGTTCGCAACATTGATTACGTTATTGAAAGTGTTGTTATAGATCTTCTGTCCGAATGCACCGTTCATGTTCACAACCAACATCAGTTTTTTATAAGCTAATGTGGTGCTTATTCCCATTACAGTTTTAGGATTGGGATTTCCCTGGTAGCTGAATATTTCCCCGTCAGGATAAATTGCCTGGCCGGTAGTCTTATCCAATCCACCATAAGCGCGGGTGAAGAAAGCATTGATCGGTAGACCGTTCCTGATTGTTTCCACAGAAGCTCCAGTCACACCCTGACCATGCAGACCACCTGTTCTGATTGGAGCTCCGAGATTCTGTATTTCGTTTTCAATAAAGCTTGCATTGACACCAAGATCCCATGAGAAATCTTTTGATCTGATGATGTTAGCGTTGATCGAAAACTCAAACCCTTTGTTGATAACCTCTCCATCCAGGTTTTTCCAGGTAACTGTTGCACCGGGAGCAGAAGGTTGTATTGGTGTGGTTGGGAATAACAGATCTGAGGTTTTTTTATTGAAATAATCCAATGAACCGGTAATACGATTATCAAAAATTGCGAAATCAAGACCGAAGTTATATTGTTCGTCAGACTGCCATTTCAAATCTGGGTTGCCATTGTTTGCAAGACCGATAGCCGCAGGGCCGTTAAATGTGTACCTGGTTTGTGAAGCTCCTGATGGAAACTCCTGGTTTCCGGTGATACCCCAACTTGCTCTAACACGGAGATCATTAACAAAACTTGCTTTGAAGAAATCTTCCTTGCTTATAACCCATGAAGCAGACACTGATGGGAAATAACCATAAGCATTGTTTGAACCAAACTTTGTAGAACCATCAGCTCTGAAAGTTGCGGTTAACAAATACTTGTCTTTGAGGTTCATTACCGCTCTTGCAAAATAAGACTGCAATTCAGAAACCGGGTCAATGAAGGAATTTATGCCACGTGAAGAGGCGTTTGAATACTGTATATAATTGGTATAATCAAGACCATAACTTCCAAAGCCACCACCGTCAGGACCAAAAGCATTCATGCTGCTTCCCTTGTTGGTGTACTTCATGTACTCATATCCAACGAGGGCGTTGAGACTGAAATCTGAAGTAAATTGTTTGTTATAATTCAGCGTGTGCGTTAGCTGTTGAGTGACCAGTTCATTATTAGAAATGAATGCTCTTCCCTTACCGATGATCTCATTCAGATTCAGGTAAGAAGCAACTGAGCTTCTACGAACACCTGTGCTATAATTAATACTATAGAGCATACGGTATTCCAGGTCCTTGGTAATCTTTATATAAGGAGAAACACTTCCCAGGATTGTAGTAACCTTGGAATTATCATTATAAGCTTCCGACATGGCCAGGGGGTTAACAATACCACCACCTGCAGCAATATTCAGTGAATCAGTTCCGGCTTTGTAAAGCGACTCTGTCGGGTTCCACTGAAGTGCCTGGGTGATCAAACTACCGGTTGAACCTGCATTGGTTGAAATCGGGGCAACATTCTCTATGTACTGACTTGATATTACATTAAAATCGATACCAAGATTCTTTTTCTCAAGAAATTTGAAATTAGCGTTTAAACCAACTGTGTATTTTTTGAAATCAGTTTTACGTACAATTCCTTCCTGATCGAGCAGGCTGGTAGATAAACGGTATTTGGCATTTTCATTACCACCGCTTACCGCAGCATTATAAGTCTGAACGCTGGCAGTGCGGAGAACAGCGTCTAACGCATCCACATCACTTCCTTTATCATTTGTTGCAGGTGCGCCGAATTTTGTTAATGCCTGTCTGAAATCCGCAGCATCCAGGATGTCAATTTTCCTCATCAGCTTACTTTGACCATAGGAAGCTCCGATATCAAGTTTTGGCTGACCGCTCACACCTCTTTTGGTAGTGATTAAAACAACTCCATAAGCTGCACGTGAACCATAAATTGCTGTTGCTGATGCATCTTTCAGGATTTCCATTGAAGCGATATCAGCTGGATTGATAAAGTTCAAAGGATTTCCAGCAGGGGACATACCAATTCCGCCAACATCAAGACCCGGACGGGAAGAACGACCATCCAAAGGAACACCGTCAACCACATACAGCGGTTGACCGGAGCCAGTGATAGCAGAGTTTCCTCTCACCTTCACAGTAGTTCCGCCACCTGGCGCACCACTATTATTAAGAACCTGGACACCGGCAACTTTACCCTGGATCAACTGATCGGGTGCAGTAAAGGTTCCTTTATTAAAATCTTTCTCGCGAACCGAGACAACGGCACCCGTTAAATCTCTTTTTCTTACCGTACCATATCCTACAACTACAACTTCGCTAAGATCTGCACCTGAAGCCTCAAGTGTAACATCAACGGAAGTTTTGTTCGTAATATCAACTTCGGCTTCTGTGAAACCAACTGAAGATACTGTAAGTGTTGTGGCATTGGCCGGAACGGAGATTGCGAATGTTCCATCTGCTTTTGTGGAGACTCCCTGGTTTGTCCCTTTTACCTGGACCGATGCGCCTGAAACAGGTGATGCATCTTTAGAGTCTGTTACTTTTCCTGTGATTTCCCTGTTTTGAGCCAGCAGGGTCTGGGTAACAAATAGCAATAATAAAGGCAAGGCGGCCCTTATAAGCAATCGTTTGATTTGCATACAGCGAGATTATTGGTTTATTAATATGGCTTGTACAATCACAATGTGTGACTATTACACAATTATAGAACAATTACATGAACATCCAAAAAAATCTTAACAGTCATTTAATAGTTAATTGATTGAAATTGACTATAAAGAGTTATGAATGACCACTACAGATAAGGACACGATAATTATCCATATAGCTGCATGATTGTTTAAACTTCGTTTTGAAGTTTTTAATTTGCGTTTGAAATTTTCCTGAATCTGCCTTTGAAGTTGACCTATGAAAAGCATTTAAGTCTGGCTATTTAAATTAAGTTTAGCTATGGAGATCAGGTTAGCTATGTTGATTAAGTTTAGCTATGTAGATCAAGTGGGTTACGTAGATCAAGTTTGGCTATGTAAATTTTTTTGTGCGAATCGGGCTTTATTAAAAAGATACAATTTTCCGGGCCGATGGGGCACATCCTGTTCAAGTTCATTGGCATCCAGCAGCCAATCCATGTGAAAAAATTTTTTGCGGAAGTTTCTGCGGTCCAGTTTCTGGCCAAGAATAGATTCGTACAAACTCTGTAGCTCGCGAAGAGAAAATTTTTGAGGTAACATATTGAAAACGATCGGCTGATCTTCGATCCTGCTTTGTAATTGCCTGATACAGGTATCCAGGATTTTTTTATGGTCGAAAGCCAGGGTTGTTATATCATTCACCGGGTGCCAGTGTAACTGGTTATGCTCAAGCTTAAGATCGTGGTCCCTTACATTTACCAGTGAATAATAAGCTGTAGTAATTACCCGCCCGGCCGGATGTCGGTTCACATCGCCAAAGCTGTAAACCTGTTCAAGAAACACATCTTCGAGCCCTGTTCTTTCCTTTAGTACCCTGTATGGAGCGTTGTCGAGGTTTTCATCCGGCTTTACCAGGTCACCCAACAACGACCAATGGTCCCGGAATTCTTCCAGGTCAGACTTGATGAGCAACACTTTTAGTTCATTATTATAAAACCCAAAAATTACGCAGTCAACGGAGATCCCTATACGGAAATATTCCGTCTGTTCATTCATTAGCTGCTGAATGTTTTTTGGTGATGTCATCAATGATTTGTTATGAACAAGCAATGGCAATTCAAACGAAAATCGTCGGCATTCCACACTATTTCATTCCAATGTTAGTTAATCCTGTTAACATATCCTTCTGAACATGGTGAAAATCTTTTTTCACCGGCCTGGCCTATCTTTATCAACGCAAATCACATGTATGTATTCAAATGCCCAGACTAAATCACTACAGGAATCAACCAACGCAATCCTGAAGCAGAAAACAACAGGAAAAAAAGACCTAAACCTACTAAGGGAAGTGCTTCGTTTTCATGAGTATCGTTATTATATTATGAATGATCCCCTGATCGCAGACGGGGAATACGATCAGTTATATAAGGAGCTGCAGGCGATAGAGGTATCGAACCCGGATCTTATAACCCCCGACTCCCCTACCCAGCGGGTAGCAAAAGGTTTAACGGACGATTTTCCCAAGGTTCTCCATCTCGTTCCTATGTTATCACTTGAAAATTCTTATGACGCAGAGGACCTTAGAGATTGGGATCGCAAAGTCAGGGAGTTGTCAAAATTACCGGTTGTAGAATATTGCGTTGAACCGAAATTTGATGGCGCCAGTATCTCGGTTATATATGAACGTGATATGTTGCTGCGTGGTGTCACCCGTGGGAATGGCGTGGAAGGTGACGACATCACCACGAATATCCGGCAGGTGAAATCTGTACCGCTTTCTGCCGCTTTCTCCACCTATGGCATCGAGATGATCGAAATCCGCGGTGAGGTGCTGATGAATAAAAACAGTTTTAAGAAGTATAACGATCAACTCGTTGAACAAAACCTGGCTCCCCTTGCCAATCCCAGGAATGCTGCAGCCGGTGCATTACGAATAAAAGATTCGAGAGAAGTTGCCCGCCGCAATCTGCAGGCGTTTTTGTACAACGTAAGTTATCATGTGGACGATCCAAACTTCAGAGCTAACTCCGCACTTGATACCCATAGCGGCATGCTGGAAATGCTATGGAACCTCGGCTTTCGTAGTCCGCAAAAAGAGATGCGGGTTGTAAAAGGCATTGATGCCGTTATTGCCTATTGCAACGAATACGAAACCGAACGCGATAATCTGCCCTATGAAATTGATGGAATGGTAATAAAGGTGAATGATATAGATCTCCAGGACCGGTTGGGAATGACAACTCATCACCCGCGTTGGGCAATGGCTTTTAAATTCAAGGCTAGGCAGGCTACCAGTAAACTCCGGGCTGTTGAATACCAGGTTGGGCGAACCGGTTCTGTTACACCGGTCGCAAAGATTGAGCCGGTACCGATCGGAGGAGTTACAGTTGGTTCCATATCACTGTTCAATGAAGATGTAATCCGGGAGAAAGATCTTATGATCGGAGATTCAGTACTCGTAGAAAGAGCGGGGGATGTGATACCATATATTGTGAAAGCGTTGAGTGAATTGCGGACCGGTAAAGAGATTCCCATCGTATTCCCCAAAAATTGTCCGGTTTGTGGCGATGAACTCGTGAAACCTGCGGAAGAAGCAGTTTGGCGTTGCGTTAATATAAACTGTAAAGCGCAGGTTGTTGAAAGGATCATTCATTTCACCAGCAAAGACGCGATGGATATCAGGGGATTTGGCGAAGCAAATGTGCGCAAGTTCTTTGATCTCGGCTTCCTGTCTGACATTCCAGGAATTTACCGCATACCTTTTGAAAAAGTCAGATCACTCGAAGGCTTTGGGGAAAAAAGTATTACTAACCTGCAGTCAGCGATTGAAAATTCGAAAACACAGCCCTTGAACAGGCTGATTTTTGGACTTGGAATCCGGTATGTTGGCGAAACAACTGCAAAAGTGCTTGCGCATTCAGTAAAACACCTGCTTGATTTCGCAGACTTTAAACCTGAACAGCTTACCAGCCTTGAAGATATCGGACCCAAGGTAGCGGGAAGTATTTACCAGTTTTTCCATAACGATGACAATATTGCGATGTTGCAAGAACTTGAAGGCCTGGGTCTCACTTTGAAAAGTACCCGAAAAAGTTCGATGGACAAGGGTAACCTTGGCGGACAAACGTTTCTCTTTACCGGGACACTGCCTACACTTAAAAGAACCGACGCTGAAGCAATGGTTGAAGCACAGGGTGGTAAACTGTTAGGCAGCGTCAGCTCTAAACTCAACTATCTTATTGTAGGAGAAGATGCAGGTTCAAAACTTGAGAAAGCTAAAAAAATAAATTCTGTCAGAATTATTAGTGAAGCAGAGTTTCTTGAAATGGTCAATCATTAGCCTATTTGTCATGTAGCTGGTCATGGATTAATTATTGATGTAGTACCACAGTTCACGTTATAATTTATTTGTATCTTTAAATAAAAGGAGTCATGGTAAAAAAAATCCCCGGCGAAGTGTGGAAACCTTTGCAGTTTCCCGGCTGGAAACATCTCCGAAAAAAATACGCCCTCTCTTCAAATGGACGGATTGCTAGTTTTACTGAAGATGTAATAGAAGATGGCAAACTCTTACAGGGTTCTCTAACTACCGGTTACCGAACGTTAAACCTTCATCGGCCCGGCAATAACGGAACCCTTTACATTCATCGCGAAATTGCAAGGTTGTTCCTTGGCAAATCTTCAACCAGGAACAAGTTTGTGATTCATACAAATCACAATAAGCTTGACAACTCGGTTAAAAATCTTGCCTGGGCTTCCCTGGAGGAAATGATCGAACATCAGCAAAGCAGTCCTGCTAAACTCGCCTACAAAAAAGTGCAGGCTAACAGATCAGTTGGGTTGAAGTTGAATGCCAAGCAAGTTGAGAGCATCAAGAAAACACTGATTGACAAGAAACGTAAAATCACTATTAAGAAACTCGCTGAAAAGTACGGTGTAAGTGAAATGACTATGTACCGTATAAAAAGCGGTGAAAATTGGGCCAGGGTAAAATAATAATAAAAAATGCTTCAACCTTCGACGGTAAAATTTCTCCGGGACCTTAGTAAACACAATAGCAAGACCTGGTTCGACAACAACAGAGAAAAATACGATGCAGCTAAATCCGACTTCGAAACTTTCATACAGGAGTTGATCGACAAACATGGCAGAAAGGATGAAACTATCCGTGACCTTGTTGCCAAAAAATGCACCTTCAGGATCAACCGGGATATACGTTTTTCCAAAGATAAAACGCCTTACAAGACAAATATGGGGGCAAGCCTTGATCGGGGTGGAAAAAAATCCATCTACGCTGGCTATTATATTCACCTTGAACCGGGAGGCAAAAGCTTCGTTGGTGGCGGGCTGTGGATGCCTATGCCTGAAGAAACTAAAAAGGTGAGGCAGGAGATTGATTATTGTCTTGACGAATTCAGATCCATCTTTGAGTCGAAAAAGTTTAAAGCCATTTATGGTGGACTTTATACAGGTGATGATGCCAGTCTGAAAAAAATTCCACATGGTTTTGAGGCAGATAACCCTGCGGCTCCCTATATCAAACTAAAAAGCTGGCTGGCAATGAAGCCATTGACTGATGTTGAAATGACTTCGGCAGATTTAACAAAAAAAGTTCTTGCTGCGTTCGAGACTTTACAACCCTTCATCTACTTCATAAACCGCGCATTAGGCTAGCCAGGAATGTTAAATCCACATATTTTCCAATTTTAGGTTGGTCCGGGATTTGCATAGAATACAAATCATAAAAAGATTTGTATGACTGTTCTCTATCGTAAAACCCGTTACCTTTTTTCTACCTATTACTATAAAATCTCGCTTGAAAAAAATATAGCAACAGTAGAATCACTTTGTATGCCTCTTTTCAGTAAAGAGAATTGCCTGGAAATGAAACAATATAGCCGTAACGTCACTTCACAGAAAAGCGATTTTGAAAAAGACGTTTATAATCCAAGCAAAAAGATAAGCAGCGACGAATACCAGTTAAAGTACGACAAAGCATTCCGGGGTAAAATGAAAATCAAACTCAATGGTAAAGTCGTCGAAACCCCATCGTTGGTTGCAGGTATGACGACGGTAAGGATACGTTCTAATAAAAATTAGGCTTTTTCAGTGGTGAGTGGTAAGTGGTGAGTGTAGTTATGAGTTATGAACGTGTGTCAATAGATTGTCCGTTGTATTACAGTAGATTTTCTGTTATTTATTTCAGCTTGAGTCTCACGCTAACGGGTAAATGATCCGAAGCATAGGTCTCGTTGATTACCTCGTGTTTCTCTACTTCAAACCTGGTGGTCGGTTTATAGCCTATAAAGTCGATCGTTTTATTTGGTTTCAATACCGGGATCGTAAAAGCACAGTTGGTACAGGTGCGGGCAAACATTTCATCAAAAATATTAATCACTTCAGAACCGGTAGCTGCATTAAGGTCACCAGCAATGATTACCGGCAGTTTGTTATCTTTCAAAATTGAATTGATCTCCCGTATTTGCAACAACCTGTTCTGAGGATTCGATTGTGCATCAAGGTGAGTACAGGCAAAAATCAGATCATTGCCATCCTTACCTGTTATTGTTACAGTTGCAAGAATCCTGGGCTCGCCTTTAGATTCCGATACCGTCGGTAATTTATATTGTTTGAAGTCGCTGACCGGAAGTTTGCTAAGAATACCGACCCCATATTCTCCCCCATCGTGATCAATGGCTTTAAAGAAATAGGCCTTCATACCTGTTTTTTCACCCAGCAATCGGGCCTGATCAATTCCACCACTTCTTTTTGTTTTTACATCAACCTCCTGTAAAGCTACCAGGTCGGGGTTGAGTTTCCTGATCACCCCCGCAATGGTGTCAACATCGATCAGCGTTCCTGCCGTGGGAGGATTACAATGATGTATATTATAACTAAGCAGGTTCAATGTAGCCGGAAGGGCAATACTGCGATTTTCAGCACCAGGTGCAACGCCGTTATTGATTTTCGGGCTACAAGCCGCAACCCCTACAGTAACAATGATAACAAGTCCGAATAAATACTTCATCAGTTCAATATTGATTTATGAAAAGCCGGGCGATGCATAAAGCAAGCGCCCGGCAAAAATAAATATGATGCTATTCGATTTTTATCTGATGAACACCAAATACATGTCTTACACAGATACATGTCTTACAAAAGATCCTTTTGCATAAGGTATTCCGCTATCTGCACCGCATTGGTAGCGGCTCCTTTGCGCAGGTTATCACTTACTATCCACATATTTAAAGTATTGGCCTGCGATTCATCGCGGCGCAGCCTTCCAACAAATACATCATCTTTTTCATGTGCATCTTTTGGCATCGGGTATTGAGCCTGCGAAGGATCATCTACCAATACAACACCCGGTGCGTTGCTTAAAATATCACGCACCTGGGCAAGATCAAAATCTTTTTCGAATTCAACGTTCACAGCTTCACTGTGTCCACCCATCACAGGTATACGAACGGTAGTTGCAGTAACAAGAATTGAATCATCGCGCATGATTTTTTTTGTTTCATTAACCATCTTCATCTCTTCCTTTGTATAACCGTTATCGAGGAACACATCGATTTGTGGGATGACATTCATATCAATTTCATACTTATATGCCATTGGAAATTCATCCGTAGATCCTTTCACAGTCTTATTACGTTCACCCATCATCTGGTCAACAGCTTTTTTACCGGTACCTGTCACACTTTGATAAGTGGAAACAACGATACGTTTGATTTTATATTGATGATGCAACGGGTTAAGTGCAACAACCATTTGTATAGTTGAACAGTTTGGATTGGCGATAATTTTATCAGAAGCAGTAAGCGCATCAGCATTGATTTCCGGAACCACCAGCTTTTTGGTCGGATCCATTCTCCATGCAGATGAATTATCAATAACAGTGATACCTGCTTCAGCAAATTTAGGAGCCCATTCCAGTGAAGTAGAACCGCCTGCTGAGAATATTGCAACATCTGGTTTTGCCAGTATGCCGTCCTCCATGCTTACCACCTTATATTGTTTGCCCTTGTATTCCACCTGTTTTCCGACTGAACGTTCAGAAGCAACGGGAATAATTTCAGCGACAGGAAAATTACGTTCAGCAAGAACCTGTAACATTTTTGTACCTACCAGCCCGGTGGCACCTACAACGGCAACTTTTAATTGTTTCATGATTTTTTTAAGTATTAAATATTGATTTGTCTGTTATTGAATTGTCTGTAAATCGTTGATTTCGTTTTATGTGTCTATTTTATTCCGTTTTCTATAAGGTGTAAAAAACAAGAAAGCCTCCCCGGGGGAAGGCTTTTTGAATATGCTGATATCAGAACACGTTCAACCTTCCCCTGTGGAGGGCATCTTCTTTATGTTCTTGATATTTTTTACCGTGATTTTCACCTGAGTTTCAAAAATAACCACCTGCGGGCGACTTCCCAAATTTTTAACTTGATTTATTTCTTAAATATTAATCAAATGATAAAAACACTGGTCGCCTGTATCCTCGTTTTCCTCTCAACGGGTCTCCCAACACCCTGCCAATCCCAAATTCAACAGTCTTTCAAACATGCACTGGTGATTACAGAATTATATCCTGATCCTGATGCCAGGTCAGCCATACCGGCATCAGAATTCATCGAGTTAAAGAACGTTTCCGGCTCGATGATTAATCTCAAGGGTTGGAAGATCAGTGATGGCACCAGCATTGGGACAATAACTACCAGCTTTGAGCTAAGGCCTGATAGTTTCCTTGTTGTTTGTCCGCAGGCTGCGGTAGTAAGCTTCAGCACCTTTGGTACTGCGATTGGCCTGACCGGTTTGCCCTCGCTGAACAATGAAGAAGACCGGATTAGTTTGTATGACCCTGCCGGGAACCTGGTTCATCATGTTCATTATTATAACTCCTGGTATTTGAATGATGTAAAAAAAGAAGGCGGCTGGACCCTCGAAATGATTGACCCGCTCAATTTTTGCTCAGGAGCTGCTAACTGGAAAGCAAGTGAGCAAAGTAAAGGAGGCACACCTGGCTTCACAAATTCTGTAAACAGATTGAATCCGGATGAACAATCCCCGGCAGTAGTAAAAAGTTATATAAAGGACAGCCAGACAGTTGTTTTGGTTTTTGATGAACCGCTGGATAGCATTACTGCCGCTAATGTTTCGGGTTATCATTTCACCAACACGGGCAACACCATAATAAAAGCAATTCCGGTGGGCCCTTCCTTTGAAGAAATTGAGCTTACTATGAATGCGGCAATGCA
>NZ_DATHKG010000145.1:0-8826 GCF_035489435.1 Flavitalea sp. | reverse complement strand
CCAGTTCTTCCAGTTCAGATCGGTATAAGATGGAAAAAACACAGACCTGTCATAAACATCCGTTGCCCAGTTATTCAATACCACTGCGTTCATTGACCTGATAGCTGTCGCATAACGTTGTGGGGGCAGCCATCCGGTAGTGATCTCCCCGATGAAATAAGGATCCGAAGGAGCCAATGCTGCTTTTACCGCCTCTATAACGGCGGGATAATTTATACTGGCACCCGCATTGGTGGCAAGATTGAGCGGAGTTATCAGTACAACCGGGTGGCCGTCGACCTTGTAGTAATAGTCTTTGCTAAACTGATCTGTGGCAAGCGTTTTCAGTTCATTGATCATCGTGGTTAGTTTGGCGCCTGTCAACGGGGATCCGTTAGTCGCGCCGAGGTGCGCAGTATTATAGTTGATCACCATTTTAACGTTCTGCGTTCTACCATTAACAAAACTCGTCAAAAGAGGGTTGCCTGCTGATGTGCCATTCCAGTTGAATATAAAGAAATCGAGCCCCGCCTGATCTGCCCATTTGCGATGCTGTTCCATGATCGAAGCGGTGAGAGGATTATATTGGCCGAGCACTGGCGTACCGGAATATTTCTTTGCCCATTCGGCCGCGGTATAATTATAATAGTAGGACCCCACAGCAATATTTTCGGTAACAGGCATAGTAGGAATTTCATGATTGAAATCCGGGGGCAGATGTTCATCCTGCTTATTGCATGAAGCAAGTACAAGTATTATCGAAACAAAGAACAGTAATCTCATTACAATGATTTTTTAATTAGTAAGGCAGATAAGGATTTTTAACAATAGGAAGAGCAAACCACAACTTGGTCCACAGGTCGTCCGGGCCATTCAACAACTTTGCTCCTTTTTGTGTTTCACCTGGATTAGTCTGGTACTCGTCCGTAGGATAGATAATTCGTTGAGGAACGTATTTGTAATCCCCATCATAGGTGGCAAACTGAGGCTGAAATTCCAAAAGCCTTGTACGCCTGATTAGTGTCCATGCATCAACTCCCTGGAATGGAATAGCCAGCCAATGTTGCATAATAATCTGCCTGAAATTGTCACCTGCAGGAACATAACTTGAAGCGATACCCAACCAATCTTCAAACTGCGCTTTGCGGCCGGTTGTATCAGATGCGGTCCCCCACATAACGCCGGGAACATTTTTATAGGCTGTTGACTGTGCCGTAGTAAGTCCATATCGGTTAAATGAAGCATCAATACCTTCATAATACAAGGTCTGTGCATCTGGCGACGGCCACCATCCCTTTAGTGCGGCCTCAGCTTTCAGAAAGCAGGCCTCTGAATAGGAAATAAAAACATATTCCGCTTCCATTTTTGTAAACCTGTCGCCGATCTGGGAATAATCAACCTGCTTAAGACCTGTATGAGGATTGGTTTCTCCGGAAGCAAATCCGCCACCCCCGCCATAAGAAATATTCTGCCCAAAATACTTACCCATCTGCGGGCCCTGGGTGGCAGGTTTTGCGTATATACTTATCCGTGGATCATTGTAAGGTAACATGTGATATGTCAGTGATTCGTTCAGCACAGGTATAGTGGCAAGATTGGCTGTGTAGTTATAAACGGCTCTATCGTAAAGCGGGTTCCAGGTGTCACTAGTGGTACCCCAGCTTGCCGCGGCGGTTTCAGCCTGCGTTTTGATTGTGTTAGCCTGATCCTGAAACACCTCTGAAATAACCTGCTGTGCGAGCACCGGATCGCCGTTGGGCGCGGCGTTTGAAATTCGTATCGCAAGCCGAAGCCTCAGGGTATTCGCAAATTTTTTCCACTTAAGTATATCGCCACCATAAACTTTGTCTGCGGCCGCGCTGTATTTATCTCCCGCGGGATCCAGGCTATCCTTCAGGTTTTTCAGGCTTTGGAGCAGAGAAACATAGATGTCTTTTTCGCTGTCGTAAGGAACGGCCGGTTCTCCGTTGAGGGCATTTGTTTTTGGGATGGGTCCCCAGATAGCAACTGCATTGGAATAAATAAAGTCCTGCCAAATCCTGGCGATCGTAACCCTGTTCCGGTAAGCAGCATTATTGCTGTATTTCAGTTCAATTTGTTTCACCGGTTGAAGACAATCGACGTAAAGATTTTTCCAATAAGTATTGTTGGAAGAATTACTATAAGTATAACGCTGAAATTCTCCCTGGAATCCGGAGAAATGATGCGTGTAATTAAAAAACACTACTCTGTTCATTTCCCCCCCATATAGGTTCATAGTTTCGAGTATAGCTGTTGAGAACAGGAAATCGGGATCTACAATTGTTGGATTGTTCGGGTTGGTATTGATTACATCGAAATTTTTCTTACAGGAAAAACAGACTATGCTTATAATAAATAGTTGAATGATTTTTTTCATCACGGGTAGTTTAGAAATTAAGTCTTACGTTAAAACCATAGAGAGCATTTGGAGGAAGCGCACCGTTCTCTATGCCCTGTCCATTCCCTGATGTTGAGGTAGCTTCAGGATCGATTCCTACGGGTGTATTCCGGTGAAAGATTGCCAGGTTGCGTCCTGCGAGTGAAACCCTTGCGCTCTTAAACGGCGTGCGCGCCAGGCTTTTTGGATTGAAGGAATAACCAACTGTTATTTCGCGGAGTTTTATATAAGAGGCATCGAATACCACGAACTCGGCATAATTGGGTCTTGCATACTCATAGTTTTGCGGAGTTACATACCTGGTGTTCTTTGTGCCATCAGCATAATAGGCATCCCATTTGGCACCGCCACTGAGTTCGGAGCCGCTCTCCCCGAAAATTACAGAATGCTTGTAATAATCGTCGCGGCCATATAGTGTTTCTGCTATTACCCCGTTTGTCAGCATCCTTGAATAGCTGCCCGAGTATATCACACCACCTTTCTTAATATCTATCAGGAAATTGAAATCGAAGTTTCCGATCGTAAATGTGTTGTTGATTCCTGCCAGCCAGTCAGGTGCGGATGTTCCAAAAGCCATGTCATCATTTTTTACCAACAGTGAGCCTCCATCCTCAATGAGCATGTTCCCTTTGGCATCACGCGCCACTCCCAACCCTCGCAGGTAGCCGTATGGCTGGCCTACTTCGGCATATACATAAATAAAATTTGAGTTACTGGCAAGCTGGAAGCGGGGAACACCGTCGATAAGTGATATCACTTCCGAATTGTTCCTTGAAAAATTGATGAAACTTTCCCAAGAAAAATTCTTCTTTTGAATGATTTTTCCGCTCAGACTAAATTCATAACCCCAGTTCTGTATCTCACCGGCATTGTACAGTCTTGTAAGGAAACCGCTTGATGATGGCAACTGGGCTGTGATGATCTGGTTAGTGGTTGAGGCCTTGTAATAAGTGGCTGCAAGCGAGATCCTGTTGTTGATGAACTTCAGATCTGTACCAAACTCATAAGACGAAGTTTTTTCCGGCTTCAGTTCCGGGTTGTTCATGGTGGTGGACAAGGAGGCAAGGGTGGCCCCGCTATAAAAACCGTTGAATGAATAGGTTTGATCGAGGCGGTAAGGATCTGTATCGTTACCCACAATCGCATAAGATCCCCTGATCTTTGCAAAGCTTAGGATACGATTGCTGAACTTCAACATATCGCTAAGCACAACTGTACCACCAACTGATGGATAGAAATAAGAATTGTTGTTGGCCGGCAAGGCCGAAGACCAATCATTGCGGCCGGTGATGTCCACAAAGGCATAGTTTTTATAGCCCACTGATAGTGAAGCATAGGCCGAATTAAGTTTTTTATTTCTTTGGAGCTGGCTAATCACCGGGGGTTCCTTTGCATTTGACACATTGATAAGTCCCGGCTGCAGCATTGAATTGATCCTTTGTTCACGCTTTTCGAAATTTGAAATAAAACTGTTCACACCAACATTTCCAATGAAAGAAAAATCATTGATTTTTTTATTCACCGACAAAATAGCCTCCAGGTTAAAATTCTGCTGTTTTGTATTAAAGGTTCGCATGAACCCGTCGGGGTTACTGGCTATGATGGAACCGATATTATTGAATTCGAATCCCTCCCACCAATATATATCTGCACCTGCACGCCCGATCAGTTTTATACCCGGGGCAATATTGAGCTCAGGATTGAATGAAGCAATCACCCTGTCCTTTACATCCCTGTTCGGATTTTCATTGATGGTCCAGTAAGGATTGCTAAAGTTCCGGTGAGTTCCAATCTCCTTTCCGGTCAGCGGATCCTTGTAAGGCTGGAGCTCAGCAAGGTCTGTACTCCTTGCCATGTGAGTGTAGAGGTTCGTCGGGTTACGCCCGTTGGAATTTGAGTACTGCCTGTTATCTACAATATCTCTTATATAATTGATCTTGGTATCAAAACCCACATACTTGTTAATGGTGTTCTGCAACCTGAGGTTTATCGAGTGCTTTTGGTTTTCATTAAACCCATCTACCACGCTCGTTCCATTATAATTGGTGTAAGAAAAACGATAAACCGTATTAGCACTTCCTCCTTCGATCGCTATTGCATTAGTCAACAGTCTTGCGGTCTGATAAAAATCCTTAACGTTATCGGGTTGCGGCACATAAGGTTTTACGTTGCCATCAAGTGCTACATAAGGCTGACCCATCATTGGAGATCCCCAGCTTCTGTAATTCTGTATTGCACGGGGGATACGGCTTGTGGGATCAATAGCGAAGTTGGTTCCCACACCATAGGCATTCTGGTATTCAGGGAATTCGGTAAGCGTTTGAAACATCACACTTGAATTAAGGGAGACTCTGAATTTTACCGAACCTTTTTTGGTGGTGATAAGAATAACCCCGTTAGCTGCCCTTGACCCGTAGAGAGCGGAGGCATTCGGCCCTTTTAATACCTGGATGCTTTCGATATCTTCAGTATTAAGATCAGCGGCATTGTTGCCATAGTCGATGCTGCCTGCATCACCGGAACTATTGTCGATCGGCATACCGTCAACTACAAAGAGCGGTTGGTTGTTACCTGTCAGCGAATTGTTTCCCCTGATCACAACACGAGCGGAGCCGGTATTGAATCCCGGGGGGATCACTTGCAGACCAGCTACTTTACCTGACAACGCATTTAAGAAGTTCGTACTCTTTGCTTCATTCATGGCATTCACATTCACGCCCTGCTGGCTATAGCTAAGTGCGCGAGCCTCACGCTTAATACCAAGGGCGGTAACTACAACTTCACCCAACTGACCGTCTGCGTTTTTTAGCCGGACATTAATAGTACTGCGCCCTGCAATATTTTCTGTCAGGCTCTCTATCCCCACGAAACTGAAAGTAAGCACATCAATACCAACGGGCAGCTTGATCGTATAATCTCCGCGGTCGTTAGTTGTAGCATACACAGACTTGCCGGCAGAAACTGTTACGCCGTACATCGCTGAACCGTCTGCTTCACTGGTAACTTTTCCGCTCACAGCAATGCCCTGGGCAACCACTCGAAATGCAGACGCCACTAAAAGCAGCAGCAATAAAATTTGTCTCATATGCTCAAAAAAAATTTTGCAAAGGTTAGATTACAAAACCGTTTTCCGTTGCCGCTTATGTTAGCATATCATTAACAATTTCTGGAGATTTTGAATTTTAGATATAACATTTAATCCTCTGTTTAAGTGACAGAAGTTTGTAATAAGAAAATATATCTTAATAAAAACGCATGCTTCCCGAAAGTGCAGTAAAATAAAAACCGATTTAGACGAAGATTGTATCAATGCAAAAAAAAGTATTCACTGCAATCCAAACTGAACACCTATTAAACACCTGCTCAAATTATTCTCTCTCTCCAATACAATGCGTCCATTTTCGGTTTGCCCTGGTATTGAACTTATAGGGCCCGTAAGTCCGGGTTGCCGCAGATATACAATGCCGGATGTATTTAACAGGTTAGTGACCTTCGCAAAAATTTTCCAATTCAGGCCTAACTTTTTTTCAAGGGAAAGATCAAGTGTCGTGTATCCTTTCCTCCAGTTATCAAGACCATACCAGCCAGATACATAGTCGATCCGCCGACCTGTATAAGTAAAGGCAAGCTGGGAAAACAGGCCATAACGTTGTAATCTATAGGTAAGTGCCAGGTTGGCCAAATGCATTGATTGACCTTGTAACGGACGTTTTTCCTGCCTGGAAATTGTTATAATGTCCGATGCAGAATTGCCCTGGTCTTCCCTAACCTTCATTTTTTTTGATTGATAAATTTGTGAAAACGTGAGGGTATAATTTGCAGTAATGCCAACAACACCAAAATATTTAACCACTGAAAGTTCCAACCCATAGTTAGATGCTGTGCCAAAGTTCCTCAACTGTTCAGTCAGCTTCATCGCTGGCGTATAGGAAAGACCCTGCTGCGGAATGAGATAGAGTGTGTCATTTGCATTAAGCAATGTTTTTTCAAACGGATCGGCAATGCGTTTGTAAAAAGCGGTGATCTGAAACAAGTCTACTACTTTGGGAGCATATATCTCGTACCTGAGATCCACATTGTCGGCACGACTCCGTTTCAGAAAAGGATTACCAGCTATATTATAATCATCATAGTCCATATTGAAAAAGGTAATATCATACAAAGCCGGCCTGCTGATTGCTTTGAAATAAGATAGTCTTATATTTTGCTGGTTGCTGAGAGTATATTTCAAGTGTACAGAAGGCAACCAATCGTGGTAACTGATAATGATGTCCTTACCATACATGATGCCTGGATCTACAGCAGATGCCAGGTGTTGTATAGTTTGTTCTTCACGCAGGCCTGCTGTAATATCCATTTTTTTTACCTGGAGTTTGGCTTCTGCATAAAAAGCGATAATGTTTTCCCTGGCTGTATAAGTTCCTGAAGTATTAACCGTACCCAATGGATTTTGCGGACCATTGTTGTTGAGCCACTGCGCACCATAAATATCAGTGAACGGTTGCCCGTTTCCGTTAGTAATGGATGGGTTAAATATGTAATTGTTATAAAAATTATCCCGGTTCCGGAACCTGAGTAATGTGCCTCCAACGATTTCCATTTTTTGTTTAAGTAAAGAGGGCTTATAATGCAGGTTCCAGTAAATATCCTTTTCTTTTTCTGTATTGTGCAGCCAGATCCGGTTAAGCGTTCCCAGTAATACAGGGGTTTGATTGACTATGCCATTGGCACCTTGTATACGTCCTGTATTGGCAGATAACTCGGCCCAATCCGGATAGCTGCCGAAGGCGTTGGAATAGGAACCAGTCCAGTCCATAATCCAATCCCTGCCAAATTGGTGCGATCCATGCAGATCCAGGTGATAGATATTCTGTAAATGTATCCTTGAACGCTGGAACAATGCAATCCTGCCTGTGCCCGGGCCGGAACGTCCTTCAGACAAACTTGTATCAATGGCACTGCGGCTTTCAATATCAGTCTTGGTGATGTAGAACTGTGACAACCGGAGCTTATTCCTTTCATTTGGAATATAGTCCGCCTGCACGTAAATATTTTTGCGAATGCTGTTAGTTGAATATTCGCGTTTAATGAAATCAGTGATACCAGGAATATTTCCGGCCTGGGGTTCATTGTTTTGTGTGATGAGCAAACTGTTGGACCCGGTTCTTATCTGCTGCATGCCTGCAAATGCGATTACACCAAGTTTTTTTTTCAGGAAACGTTTGCCCCAGGATATATTACCCTGCAGATCTGGTAAGGGATGTATCTGATCAAATGACAAATTGCCTTTTGAGAAATCATTCCCTGTAGCCTGGTAAGAAGCATCGTGTAATTCATATGGCGACTTGTATTGTACCGCATGTCTGTTGAAAGAAAGAAAAGGCCGCTGCATGAATATCTGGCTATAGCCTGTAGACAACTGCACAGAAAATACCGGTGATGAAGGAACCTGCCTTGTTACAACATTCACCATGCCTCCAATGGCATTACCTTCCATATCGGGTGTCAGGGTTTTATATACTTC
Organism: Flavitalea sp.; assembly: GCF_035489435.1. Taxonomy (NCBI): domain Bacteria; kingdom Pseudomonadati; phylum Bacteroidota; class Chitinophagia; order Chitinophagales; family Chitinophagaceae; genus Flavitalea; species Flavitalea sp. The sequence goes on along the minus strand of NZ_DATHKG010000145.1, from coordinate 904 downwards.
AATATGATCTATACTTACGGAAGGAAATATATCCAGTGGCAGGTAACGATTGCGGTCGTCAGAACCAGGCATCGCTATACCATTTACTACCGTTGTGCTATACCTGGGATCCATACCACGGATAATCGCTTTATTAGCTGTGCCGGTTTCATCGCGGATCACTGAAACACCACTAACGCGCTGAACAATATCAGCGACAGTCAAATCGGAAGAGTGCTCTATAGCCTCCCGCGAAATAATATTCATAATTGGAATACTATTCTTTTCTAACAGCCTGCCACGGTTTCCTGACGTCGGATCAATATTGGCAGTAATCATAACCTCTGCCAGGCTCTTGCTGAGCATTGTTAATACCGGAAGAACTATCACAGATTGTTGATCTCCCACCGAAAAAAGAAGGCTGTCGGTTTTAAAACCAACAGCCGTAGTTATCAATGTATAGTTGCCAGCAGGTACTTTATGAAATACAAAAAAGCCATCTCTGTCCGTTACCGCCCAAAAGTGGGTACCCGCAATTCTTACAGAAGCAGCACTTATTGGTGTAGAAGGTTCACGACCCTTTACATATCCCCTGATCGTTGCTGCAGACGAAGGGAGAAGCCAGCCCAATATAAAAATATAAAGACAGGTCAATGAGCGACACACAACTATCAATGTTGATTTCCCGTATGGTTAGACTGAAATGCGCCTATATCTGCTCCTGGTACTGTGATTTCTGTAGCCCCAAAAACAGGATCCAATTTCACTACGCCATATGGCTGGAATCCGGTAAACCCTTTACCAATCGCGGGAGAATTTGACTGCAGGTGAAAATCGTATGCACCTACAAAATCATTGGCAATAAAATCAAATCCTGAAGGTACCGGTAAAGTATACTTTACAAACTTAGGGTTATTAGCGCCAG